>CAMAQW010000006.1 GCA_945860335.1 Sediminibacterium ginsengisoli
GTGCGACCTAATATTCAAGAAGCCATCTATAGCGCAATCCAATAAAATAGGTTACCTTACTGCCATGCACTATTATTAAAGTGCCCGGTGCTCATGATATCCATTGCCATTGTAGATGATCACCGCCTCATGCGGGCTGGACTAGCCAATATGATTGCAGGATTTAAGGGTTATAAAGTAATACTTGAAGCAGAAAATGGGAAGCGCTTTATAGAGGCTCTTAAACCAAACAAGCCACCAAGTATTGTGCTCCTTGATATCAATATGCCAGAAATGGATGGATATGAAACCGCGCAGTGGATTCGTAAAAATCTACCTGATACAAAAATGATTGCGCTGAGCATGTACGACAATGACTATGCCATTATTCAAATGTTAAAAAATGGCTGTCATGGGTATCTATTAAAAAATTCGGAACCCATGCTACTATACACCGCATTTAATGAAATTAAAAAATACGGCTATTTTAGTAACGATATGGTTTCTGATAAACTCATACACTACATTGGTGACGAATCGACGCTCAAAAAACAACAAGACCAAGTGAATCAGCTAACAGAAAAAGAAAAAGCTTTTATGGGTTGGGTTTGTTCTGACAAAACCTACAAAGAAATAGCCGATATCATGTTTATTAGCCCGCGCACAGTAGACACCTACAGGGATCATCTATTTAAAAAATTAGACGTTAAAACCAGGGTTGGCCTCGCATTATTTGCCATCAAAAATAACTTGGCAGAACTATAGTTTTTATGAATTAATTTTAATTCATGTTAGGGATAAAGCGGATTCTATTTTTTATTGGCTGTTGGTTGCTTACCATACAAGCATTTTCACAGTCGCCTCCTATTGGTAACTGGCGGCTGCACCACAGCTATACAGCCGCTTTGCAGGTAGTACAGGGAGATAAAATATATACCGCAACCAAGGAAGCTATTTTTAGTGTCAATAATACGGGCGGTTTTGTATACTTTAATAAGTTAACTGGCTTGTCGGAAGCTTCAATAGCTACTATTGAGTGGGATCGTGAAACAGCACAGCTTGTTGTTGCCTATACCAATAACAATATTGATGTTATTAAAGGAGGTCTTGTTAAAAATATATATGACCTTGTAAGAACGAGTAACATTAAAACCATCAATTCTATTTATTGTGATAAAGGAATGGCTTATGTGTCTACCAACATTGGCGTTGTAGTCATTAATGTATCAAAATATGAAATCAAAGAAAGCTGGATTTTAGGTCCTAATGGAAGTTCGATCGAAGTTTTTTCAATAACCAAAGACAGTAATTTTTGGTATACTGCTACAAGTACTGGCATTTATAAATCACCATTATCAAGTACAAACCTTGCTGATGCAAAATCTTGGACTATTTTTTATGGCGCTGGGATGCTTGCCCCAATAAAAAAAATAAGTAGTGCGCCCACTGGACTCATTATTGAAAAAAATGATAGCCTACTACTCATTCAACCTAATTCAACAACTACTTTATTTTATAAGACATCAGAGCAAATTAAAACTTGGCAGTTTAACGAGCAAAAAATAACGATAGGCACAACCAATGTGCTAACAAAAAGAGCATTCATCTATCACAGCGCTATTGACAATCCCAATTTATTGGTTTTTGAACAAGCTGGCATTTTAAACCATCCAAGTACATGTATGTTTTCTAATGGAAGTATTTGGATTGGAGATAGTGCTTCAGGCCTTTTTAAATTAGATCCTACAAATAAAACCTTTACAAGTATTGTTCCGAATGGACCTGCAGGTCAAATCACCTCAGCACTGGAAGCTACAAGCACTGCTATTATAGCAGCTTCCAATACAACACCGGGTATATTTATTTTAGAAAATGGAAAATGGCTTAACCAAAAACAAAACGGTTTAGATACCCTTACAGGGGTTCAATCCATTACAACAAACAACTATGACAACAGCGTTTGGCTTACTACTGCGCAAAAGGGTGTGGCACAGTGGCATAATAACAAACTTCAAATTTTTAATCCGCAAAATAGCAGCCTTAAGGGTGCAGCAAACAATACCTGTTTTACAAGTGGTGTAGCAGGTGATACCAAAGGAAATAGTTGGGTAAGCAACCTCGGTACCACTATTTCACTTCATGTAAAACAGCCCGATGGAAAATGGACTGGTTTTACGAACCCATTTGGTGTAACTGATGCAGGTGCACTAGCAATAGATGAGGCATCACAAATATGGTGTACTACCAAAAATGCAAATGGGCTACTTGTATATCATCCTGGAAATTCATTAACATCCAGCGCCGACGACAAATGGAAACAATACAAAGCAGGAGCAGGACTTGGTAATTTACCAAGCAACCAAGTGAACTGCATAGCAAAAGATAAAAATGGATTTATTTGGATTGGTACAGACAAGGGTATCGGAATTATTCAGTGCGCCGAAAATATTTTTACGCCAGCCGGTTGCGATGCACTATTACCAGTTGTACAGCAAGATAGATTTGCCGGACTTTTATTTAAGGATGAAAATGTACAAACCATTGCCGTTGATGGTGCCGACAGAAAATGGATTGGCACAAAAAATGGCGTTTGGTTAATTAGCGCTACCGGCGAAAAAGTTATTTATAGATTTTCTTCTAGCAATAGTCCATTACTAGGCAATGATATTTCTAAAATATCTGTAGACCCGCTTACTGGTGAGGTTTTTATCGCTACTAATAATGGACTCTGCAGTTTTAGAAGTACAGCAACAGAACCCGTAAGTACACAAGAAAAAGTACTTGTATTCCCCAATCCTGTTCCGCCAGGATATAGTGGCAGTATAGCTATTAGAGGTTTAACAAATAATGCCCTTGTAAAAATAACCAACTTATACGGCGCACTTGTATATCAAACCAGAGCACTAGGTGGTCAAGCCATTTGGGATGGAAAAAATACGAATGGGGTAAAAGTAGCCAGTGGTATTTATTTAATTATTTGCAGAGACGATAGTGGTGTAGAAAAAATTGCTACAAAAATCACGATTGTACAGGGTAGGTAAGATTACTTTTTTTGAAAATCATAAAATCTAGCTACTACAAATTTTAAAGTGCCTTGTTCACCGGGTGCTACTCGGTACATTAATCGGCGCATTTTACCTGTTGGTTGCTGCACCCCGTTTGCATCTTTTTCATATAGTGGGTAAGTCCGCATTAAAACACCTTCTAAAAGCATATACTTATCGGAACCCTTGTACCCATCTCTAAGTCTTGGATCATCTAAAATATCCGGAAAAACGATGGGTGCTACCGATTTATTTTCTTGAGAACTAATGGCAATTACTGAACTTTTATTCAGTGAATCGATAGAAGCAACATATAGTAGTAATTCAGGAAAACCATCTTTGTTTAAATCATCTACTTCTGCGCCGATTAAAACACCTTTTAACTCAAAACTAAAATCACGCGCTTCACTTTCAAAGCCTACTGGGTAAATGGTGATTGGATTTTTTTCAGATGATTTATTGTAGCAGTTAACACGAAAGCCAGCCTTACCTACTTTCATGGTGGTATCCATTCGGCGACCCTGTGCCATTAATAAAGTTGGAAGGAGAATGATAGCGCAAAAAAGGGTACGAATCAACATTGAACGCATACAAAAATTTATTTAGAGCCCTAAGTTAAAAAAAATAACGGTGCAACTACATATTCCTTCTATATTGCCCGCCTACTTCGTATAAGGCTTCCGTTATTTGCCCTAAAGAGCAGTATTTAACAGCGTCCATTAGCGATTCAAACAAGTTTTCACCTGCGATAGCCGCTTTTTTTAAGGAGGCAATTTTGGCAGGCGCTACAAGCTCGTTAAGCTTCCAAAAAGCTTGTAAATTTTCAATTTGTCTATCCTTTTCGATGGTTGTAGAGCGAATCACTTCGGTTGGTAAAATAGTAGGACTTCCCTTTTTATTTAAAAAACTATTTACACCAACAATTGGAAGTTCACCAGTATGTTTAAGCGTTTCGTAATACATACTTTCTTCCTGAATTTTATTACGCTGGTACATTCTTTCCATAGCTCCTAATACCCCACCTCTTTCACTGATTTTTTCAAATTCAATGAGCACCGCTTCTTCTACTAAATCTGTTAAGGCTTCAATGGCAAAACTACCTTGTATAAAATTTTCAGTTTTTGCTGCGCCTAATTCTTTATTAATAATGAGTTGAATGGCCATCGCCCTTCTAACACTCTCCTCTGTAGGGGTTGTAATAGCTTCATCGTAAGCGTTTGTGTGAAGGCTATTACAGTTATCATAAATGGCATAGAGGGCTTGGAGTGTTGTTCTGATATCATTAAAATCAATTTCTTGCGCGTGCAAGCTTCTACCACTTGTTTGAATGTGGTATTTTAATTTTTGAGAACGCTCGTTTCCTTTGTATTTTAATTTGATGGCTTTTGCCCAAATTCTGCGGGCCACTCTACCAATCACACTGTATTCGGGATCCATACCATTGCTAAAGAAAAAAGATAAGTTAGGTGCAAAATCATCGATATGCATACCTCTGCTTAAATAATATTCTACATAGGTAAAACCATTGGCAAGTGTAAAAGCAAGCTGCGTAATAGGATTGGCGCCTGCTTCCGCAATATGATACCCACTAATACTTACACTATAAAAGTTTTGTACTTTATGCGTGATAAAATAAGACTGCACATCACCCATTAATTTAAGCGCAAACTCAGTAGAAAAAATACAGGTATTTTGAGCCTGGTCTTCTTTTAATATATCTGCTTGCACCGTGCCGCGCACACTAGACAAAGCTTGTGCTTTTATGGTTGCATACACATCGGGAGGTAGCACTTCGTCGCCACTTAATCCAAGTAATTGAAGCCCAAGTCCACGATTGCCTTCAGGTAGTTTACCACCACTATCTGATACTGCATAATGTGGAGCGGCTAAAGAACCATATTTTGTTTGCAACGCCTTTTCAACTAAGTGTTTTGCATTATTTGAAGCAATCCACTTTTCACAAAGTTGATCAATGGCAGCATGCATAAAAAAGGCTAAAATAATTGGAGCGGGACCATTAATGGTCATACTTACCGATGTTTTTGGATCACACAAATCAAAGCCACTGTATAATTTTTTAGCATCATCAATGGTGGCAATGTTAACACCGCTATTTCCAATTTTTCCATAAATATCGGGGCGTGTTGCAGGATCTTCACCATACAATGTAACACTATCAAATGCCGTAGACAAACGTATCGCTGGTTGATCTACCGAAACGTAATGAAATCTTCTATTGGTTCTTTCCGGACAACCTTCACCAGCAAACATTCGGGTAGGATCTTCGCCTTCTCTTTTAAGTTCAAATACACCAGCCGTGAACGGAAATTTTCCGGGCACATTTTCTTGTAACTGCCATTTTAAAATACTACCACTATCGGAATAAGTAGGCAGCATTACTTTCGCAATTTTACTGCCACTAAGTGATGTGGTAGTAAGTGGTATTGAAATGTTTTTATCTCGGATGGTATAGGTTAAAAAGTCGGCCGTATATTTTTCTACAACAGATGGCCAGTTGTCAATTAACAATTTACAATTTGGATCAAGTGCCGTTACAACACTTTCTTTTGCTTTTATAACCTCATTGATAGCTACATCATTTTTGTGTGCTTCAAGTATTTCAAGGGTTCCGTTTAACTGATATAGTTTTGTTGCGAGTGCAACTTGCTCTAGTACCCAGGCATCATAAGACCTATTACTAGTAGCTATTTCAGCGAGGTAGCGTACTTTGTTGGCAGGAATAATGGGCGCTTGCTGTGCTACTTTTTTTAGTTCTTCTGAAACACTGTTAACGCCGGCACTTGGTGTAAAAACAATACCCGTTTTAGCGGCTACTGTTTCAAAAATTAAATCTACTAGCTTATGAATACCAGGGTCATTAAACTGCGCGGCAATTGTACCTACTACAGGAAGTGTTTCGTCTGCGGCATCCCACAATTGATGACTACGTTTGTACTGCTTTCGCACATCATGTAGCGCATCTTTTGCACCAGATTTATCAAATTTGTTCATGCAAATAATATCTGCATAATCAATCATGTTTATTTTTTCTAGTTGTGATGCCGCTCCATATTCTGGTGTCATGGCATACATACTCACCGAACAATAATCGATAATAGAAGCATCACTTTGTCCAACACCCGCAGATTCTAAAATAATAAAATCGTAACCTGCCGCTTTACAAATATCAATCGCACCTGATACATGTTTACTCAACGCTACATTTTCTGACCTGGTTGCCATACTGCGCATATAAGCCCTAGGATGCGCTATGGCGTTCATTCTAATGCGGTCACCGAGTAGTGCACCGCCTGTTTTTTTCTTGGATGGATCAACAGAAATAACAGCAATTGTTTTACTAGGAAATAAATACAAGTAACGTCTTACAATTTCATCTGTAATAGAACTCTTACCGGCACCCCCTGTACCCGTAATTCCTAAAACAGGAATTTGAGCAGTAGATGGTTGTAACTTTATTTCGGGGCTATCCTGATTCTCTAATTTTGTAATAGCTCTTGCAACATTTCTAACATCGATGGGACCACCTAATGTAAACGGCTTACTAAAATCTCCTTTGTCTTCAACTTCAAAATCTGATGTAGCAATTAATTCTTTAATCATTCCCTCCAGCCCCAAACGTCTTCCATCATCCGGCGAATAAATTTTTGTAATGCCGTATGCATGCAACTGTTCAATCTCCTCTGGTAAAATAGTACCGCCACCCCCGCCAAATATTTTTATGTGTCCGTAACCATTTTCGACTAATAAATCACGCATGTAACTAAAGAATTCGATGTGTCCACCCTGATAACTTGTTACAGCAATGGCTTGTGCATCTTCTTCGATGGCGCAGGAAACAATTTCTTGGGCTGTTCTGTTGTGACCCAAATGAATAATTTCGGCACCCTGTGCTTGTAAAATTCGGCGCATGATATTGATAGAAGCATCGTGCCCATCAAATAAACTAGCAGCGGTTACAATTCTTATTTTGTGCTTATTGGCATTGTTCATAGCTACATCCGATTCAGCCGCAAAAATAATACTTTAGAGACATAATATTAACAATTGTTAGTTTTTAAATCGAGGCCTTTTTTGTAGCTTAAGGCTTTAATTTGCATCCAAATAGATTCTATGCAGTTTAAGGTAGTTACAAGTCATGAAAGCGGTTATGAGGTAGTGGAACTTCAAGACCAGGGGTCAGGGACTCGTGTCCAACTTTATTCGTTTGGTGCACTATTAAATGCCTTTATAATACCTACAAAAACCGGAATCTTTAATGGTATTGATGGATTTTCTAGTATCAACGACGCTGTAGCAAACGCTACCGCTGGATTTAAAAGTTCCAAATTAAGCCCCTTTGTGTGCAGGCTTCAACAGGGCAAGTATACATTCGATCAAAAAGAATATACTATAGGAGGTTTTTATTTGGGCGAACACGCCATACACGGACTCCTCTTTAACGCTGCATTCAATATCACAGATACTAAATCAACGGCAACGGAGGCGTCTGTTATATTTAGCCATCACTATCAAGGAACAGATCCTGGTTACCCATTTCCATTTACACTACATGTAAAATGGAAACTCACCAGTGGCAATACGCTACAGGTTTTTACAACAGCTACCAATAACCATAGCAGCGCTATTCCTTTTTCAGATGGATGGCATCCTTATTTTATGATGGGTGAAACCATTGATAGCGCAACGCTTTCATTTACAACAAACAAGCAACTTGAATTTAGTGAAGACCTATTACCTACCGGTAATACCATTGAAGATAACCGCTTTGTGAATGGACAAAAAATGGAAGGTGTTTTTTTAGACAATTGTTTTTTACTAGATCATCATTCGGAAACGAAGCAAAGTTGCACCTTAAAAAACGATGCAGTATTATTAACAATAACGCCGGATAAACAGTATCCTTACTTACAAATTTACACGCCACCGCACAGAAAAAGTATTGCGATAGAAAATTTAACGAGCGCTCCTGATAGTTTTAATAATGGCATTGGACTTATAGTTATTGAGCCACATCATACCATTGAATGTGCTACCACCTATACGCTTACAGCAAACGAATGATTATAATTCAACTACCGCGGTAGTGCTAATCTCTACATTCACACCCCTTGGTAACCCTTTAACAGCAAAGGTTTCACGCGCTGGAGGCATATCCGTAAAATAACTGCCGTACACTTCATTTACTTTTGGAAAAAGCGACATATCACTTAGTAAAATGGTGGTTTTAACAATATGACTAAATGAAATTTTTGCTTCCGCTAAAATAGCTGCAATGTTTTTCATTACCATATGTGTCTCATCCTCAATACCAGTAGTTACTGTTTCACCTGTTGCAGGATCAATTGGAATTTGACCACTAATAAAAATAAAACCATTGGCTTTAACAGCTTGATTGTATGGACCAATTGGCGCAGGCGCCAAATTTGTTTGAATAATTTCTTTAGGCATCTTTTTATTTTAAAGTTTAAGCAAGTTGATGATTTTCTATGAGTTTGCCAACCTAAATTTGCAAATAAGCAATAAACAAAATTTGTAATCTAATCATCATGGCAACATTTTTACTCATATACACTGCAACAGCGCACGCGAGTGTTTGCTTGAGTAAAGACGGAGCGGTAATGGCATGCCTAGAAACAAGCGACCAAAAAAGTCATGCTAGTTTTATGCAACCTGCCATTGAAACATTATGCAAGCAAACTGGCAATGCATTAAGTAGTATTGACGCCATAGCCATTAGTTTGGGGCCAGGCAGTTACACCGGCCTTCGTGTTGGTATGGCAACTGCAAAAGGTATAGCTTACGCCATTGGCAAGCCACTGATAGGTATCAATACCCTTCAAATTATGGCTGCGGCGGCAAAACTTAAATTTCCCAACCACCAATCGTCTATTTGCGCGTTATTAGACGCCAGAAGAATGGAAGTTTTTACAGGTATTTATGCGCAAAATTTAACGCCTTCAACACCTAGCACCGCCATCATTTTAGATGCTCAATCTTTTGAAAACGAGCTCGCCAAAGAGCCTATTTTATTTGTGGGAGACGGGGCCGAAAAATTTAAGGCCATTTGCCAGCATCCAAATGCTCATTTTGACACAAATCTTAACTATGGAGCGTCAGACATGCTAGCATTAACCGAAAACGCCTTCACTTTAGCCGATTTTTTAGACCTCGCCTATAGCGAACCGCTTTATATCAAAGCCTTTCATGATACGCGAAAAGCCTGATTAAGTATTACTTCATCCTTTTCCAAATTAAATTTATTTATCATAAGTTATTTCTACATTATCATTTTCTTAGTGTATCTTCACATTGCAATTAAGTTTATTAACCCCCCAATAACTCTTTATTGTCATGAGCAACTCATTACAATCAGTGGTTTTAAATAATGGAAAAGCGCCTGTAAAAGTTGATTTTTTGCATGCCAAAAAAGCAGCACTGATACTTCGCTCCATTAACCACAAGCTTCGTCAACAAATCATCAAATTACTAGACGAAAGTCAGAAAATGACGGTTACCGAAATCTATGTAAAACTTAGACTCGAACAATCTGTAGCATCTCAACATCTAGCCATCTTAAGAAGAGCTGGTATTGTTGCAACTACCAGAGAAGGCAAGTTTATTTTTTATTCTGTCAACTATACGCGTTTAGCAGAAGTTGTAGGATTTGTGGAAACACTCGTAGGGTAGTATTTTTATTTCATCATGTTTGTACAACAACTGTATACAGGCTGTATTTCCGAATCAGCTTACTATATTGAGAGTAATGGCATTGCTGCCATCATAGACCCTTTACGGGATATTGATGCGTACCTGCAACTTGCAAAGCAAAGAAATGCTACAATCAAATATATTTTTGAAACGCACTTTCATGCCGATTTTGTTTCCGGCCACTTAGACTTAGCTGCTGCAACTGGCGCTAGCATTGTGTATGGGCCAAATACAGTTACAAAATTTGAAGTTACCGTAGCAAAAGACAAACAAGTTTTTGAGATAGGTGATACAACACTACAAGTACTTCATACGCCCGGACACACACTAGAGAGCAGTTGTTATTTACTTAAAGATGAGGCCGGAAAAGACCACGCTATTTTTACAGGTGATACGCTTTTTGTAGGTGATGTGGGAAGACCCGATTTAGCGCAAAAGGACAACGAAATAACCATCGAAGATTTAGCCGGTATGTTGTATGACAGCTTACATGAAAAAATAATGCCCCTAGCTGATGATGTCATTGTTTATCCGGCACATGGAGCTGGGAGTAGTTGCGGTAAAAATTTAGGTTCCGAAACTTTTAGCACTATTGGTACGCAAAAACAAACCAACTACGCCTTACAACCACAAACAAAAGAAGACTTTATAATCGCAGTAACGGATGGACTTGCTGCGCCACCTCAATATTTTCCGATCAACGCCAAAATTAATAAGGAAGGCTACGAAAGTTTAGATACTGTTTTAGCAAATGGTTTAAAAGCATTAACCGTTGCAGCTTTCAAAGAACAAATAACAACATTTGAACCCGTTATTTTAGATACTAGAAATGCGACTTTGTTTACACAAGGTTTTATTCCTGGCGCAATAAGCATTGGCTTAGAAGGCCGTTTTGCAGAATTTGCTGGGAGTATTTTACCATTTGATAAAGCGATACTTCTTGTTTGTGAACCAGGTACCGAAAAAGAATCTATTGTTAGGCTTGCGCGTGTTGGATTTGAAAATATGATTGGACATTTAGCAGGTGGCTTTGATGCATGGGCAAAAGAAGGCGAACCAATCGATTTAATTATTGATGTTGAAGCCGACGAACTTGCCATGGACCTCCCATTTGATCCAAACATGGTGATTGTAGATGTTAGAAAAACTTCGGAGTTTGATAAAGGTCATATCAAAGAAGCATTAACCATCCCATTAGATGAATTAACAGATCCTGCAAGCATGGCTAATTTTGACGACAATCAAAATATTTATATTCACTGCGCTGGCGGATACAGAAGTGTGATTGCTTCTTCACTTATCAAAAGACAAGGCATACATAATATCAGAAACGTAATAGGAGGATTTAAAGCAATTAGCGAACTCTCAGATAAATTTGACATTGAGGAAACCGCTATTGCAGAAGAAGTAAAAGCGTAATCTAATCGAACGCTATTACAACTAAAATTAAACCATGAGGTGTGCGTATTTTTCTGCCTCGTTGGCCCATTTCCATCTGCGATGACTCCACAAATAATTAGAAGGTCTTTTACGAATAGAACCTTCAATTTTTTCTATTAATAGTTTTGTCAGTGCACCCTCTTTATAATAATTTGGAGCCGTTGTTACAAGTTCTAATTCTGCTTTATAATAACCTCTTTTAATAGGATAAAAATCAACAAATACAACAGCGGCATTACTGGCACGCGCCCCTTTTTCTGGACCTAACACAAATGGAGCAGGTTTGGTAAAAAATTTGGCCCAAAACGCACGATCTAACCTGCCTGGGTTTTGGTCTGCCACGAGCGCAAGGGCATACCTTCCGCTTGCATATTTTTGGAAATTATTTCGAAACTCAGATGCAGGAATTAAAATCGTACCAAAACGACTTCTCATTTTGAACATGATTTTATCAATTACTTTATTGGAAAGTGGCATGTATACACCAATAAATGGATACGCCGATTGTTTTGCAATACCAAGGTTTGCAAATTCCCAACTAAAAAAATGGCCAGCTACCAATTGGACATTTTGTCCGGTAGCATACAAATTATTAAGCACTTCAATATCAATTGAAAACCTTTTACTAAACTCTTTCTCAGTCATGCTAATGAGCTTAATGGCTTCAATAAACGTGTCTACAAATTGATGGTAAAAAGCTTTTTCAATTTTTTTTCTGTCAAGATCAGATTTTTCCGGAAAAGCAATGATTAAATTTTGACGCACTACTTTTTTTCGGTAACCAATGATGTAATATAGAATACCATAGATGCCGTCAGATAAAATATACAATACACGCAGCGGCAGTAATGATAGTAAATAAAATATGGAATAAACAACTAGATACATGTGTTATTATATTAAGCAGGATCAACCCATGCATCATGTTCTTTTAATAAATGTATGAGTTCATACACGGCAATCTCACTATCTACATTTTTTTTGACAACTTCCTTGCCTTTATAGAGTGTGATTTTTCCTGGGCCACTTCCCACATAACCAAAATCGGCATCTGCCATTTCTCCAGGACCATTTACAATGCATCCCATGATAGCAATTTTAACACCTTTTAAATGGTTGGTGACAGATCTAATTTTAGCAGTTGTTTCCTGTAAATTAAACAAGGTTCTACCGCAACTAGGGCAAGAAATATATTCGGTTTTAGAAATACGCGTACGCGTAGCTTGTAATATGGTAAATGCAGTAGCATTGATAAATGCCTCTACGCTAGCATTTGAATTATAATTTCTACCACTCGTATCTTTAGAAGCATTAGCTGTTTGTGCGTCATAGCTTTTTGATGTTAAGCCAAAACAAAGTCCATCTCCAAAGCCATCTAATAAAAGCGCACCAGCTTCTGTGGCAAAATGAATGAGGTGCTCATCTGTAGTGTTCCAGTCACTATCAATCGTAATCACCACCGGATTGTTTATTTGCTTTTCTTGAAGTGCCATAAACATGCGTCGCATGGCAGGCATTGCATTTTTATGTTTACTACTCAAGCACAAAATAACAGTAGGGTCATTTGCAACCGCATCTAAATGTGTAAAATCATTGATCGGCGTTTCATCACTAAAGCAATCCATCATAACAAAGTTTTGCTTTGGATGCTTACGTGTTTCACTATCGTAACCTGCGATATCAAATATTGGTATATACTTATCGGAACTGCTTTGTGCAGCCCAAGTGGCAGGATATACAATCACTTTTAAAGTGCCGGGTAATTCAAAATCTATGAGCTGATGCCCAGTAAAAATATAATCAGCTGCTTGGTCCCCTATATTCCACTTATCGGTAACCGCATCATAGGTATAACCAATAGATGTTAAATGTGATGGTTCAATTTTTTCAATCTTGCTAAATTCTGCAATAACAACAGGTACTTGTGACGCGCCTACATTAGAAACCGCTACACTAGATCTACGCTTATATACAAAAGGGTCATAGCTAAGTTTTTGGACCGGTGGAATAACGCCTGCAATCGTATTATTGATATCGGAATTTGTGGGATGTGTATACCGTTTTACAAGATCTCTACATACCGGAATTTCAAATTCAGGATCCTCTGTTAAACTTACACGAACCGTATCACCAATGCCATCCTCTAACAAAGTACCAATGCCTGCAGCACTTTTTACACGTCCATCCTCACCATCACCCGCTTCTGTTACACCTAAATGTAGGGGATAACATTCATTGAATTCAAGTTGCATTTGTTGTATCAGTAATCTGTAAGCCTGTACCATTACCTGCGGATTACTGGCCTTCATGCTAAGCACAATGTTATGATAATCATTAGCCCTTGCAACACGTAAAAATTCCATGGCACTTTCAACCATACCCATGGGCGTGTCACCATATCTACTCATGATACGATCACTGAGTGATCCATGATTGGTTCCAATGCGCATCGCCGTTCCATGTTCCTTACAAATTAACACGAGCGGGGTAAACCTTTCTGTAATTCTTTCTATTTCTTCGGCATAATCTTGATCAGAATATTCGATGAGTTCAAACTTTTTCTTATCAACATAATTACCTGGATTGATCCGCACTTTTTCTACAATGCGCGCAGCAATTTCTGCCGCATTGGGCGTGAAATGAATATCAGCAACAATGGGCGTATCATATCCTCTTCGGCGCAATTCATTTTTTATATTCAATAAATTTTCTGCTTCTTTTTTACTTGGTGCCGTGATTCTAACAAGTTCGGCACCGGCTTCGATACATCTAATGGTTTGCTCTACGGTAGCCATAGTATCAAGCGTATCAGTGGTGGTCATTGTTTGAACACGTATAGGATGACCATTACCAATTTTGAGTTGACCAATGGTCACTTCTCTAGTTTTAAGACGACTTATTTGTGTTAAAGAAGGGCAGTAATATTGCATCATAAAACGTATTGTAGTAGGGTTATCTTTTTCCTTCAAAAAATCCTTGCGATTTTAATATGGCATTAAGCACAGAGAGTCTTGCCTTTTTTAGGTCTACTGTGGCTGGTCCTTCTATTTGTAAAACAAAAAAGTAAGGGTGTTTGTTTTCTTCAATCCATCCTACTACCCATGCAATGCCTTGTCCATTTTTTTTGAAACCAAGCCCCGTTTTATAACTGATTGCATATTGGGTATTAGCCGTTTGCAACATCACTTTTTTTACGATTTCTTGGGTCCGCTTTTGAAATGGTAACTGTCCAAAATAGAGCTTTTTTACAAGTCCTAATTGTTCATCGGGAGTAACAAGCAAACTGTTATTGAGCCAAAAAGAATCAACAGCTGTACCCATTTTTTTATTGCCGTATTGTAAACTATCTAACCAGTGTTGCATAGTGTCTTTTCCAATACGTCGAGCCACTTCTCTAAAGTAGGGCACCACAGATTGTTTAAAAGCTGAATCCATGCGAACAGGACCAATACTATCAATATCGATTGTCATTTTTTCATCTACAATTTTACCAGTTTCAAGTCCTACTAACGCATTTACGATTTTAAAAGTAGAAGCTGGTGTAAAACTTGAATCTTTGAACTGCGCTAGATTGTAAATATAAAACTGGCCAGATCCATTATCAAAAAGTCCAAAAGAACCTGTTGTTGCAGTCTCATCAAAATATTGTTTATACTCATTTTGAATAGTAACATTATTAGGAGAGCAACTTTGCAGCACCAACAACAGGATACTTATTAAAGTAAGTGAAAACGAACTGCTAAATTTTAAAAAACGCATGGCTTAATTTTATAAAAGAAATTATTCTTTTTCGATACTAATTAATTCTACATCGAAAACTAAAAGTGAACCTGGTCCAATCGAAGGACTTGGAGAACTATCGCCATATGCTAAATCTGAAGGCACATATAATTTCCACTTGCTACCAACGGTCATTAACTGTAAAGCCTCTTGCCATCCTTTGATAACACCGTTAACAGGGAACACAACCGGTTCGCCACGATCCATTGAACTATCAAAAATGCTGCCATCTAATAAAGTACCATGGTAATGACATTTTACTTTATCAGTTAGCTTAGGTTTAGTGGAATCTGTACCTGCTTTAACAACCATGTATTGTAATCCTGAAGGAAGGGTTACAACACCAGGTTTTTTTGCATTGGCAGCCAAAAATGCTACAGCTGCTTTTTTAGAACCCGCCGATTTTTGTTCGTTTGCTTTTTGCACAAACTCACCAATACACTTATCCAATACCGCTTCTGGTAATGCAGATGCTTTACCACTAAACACATCACCGATTGCACGGTATAAATTAGGTAGGTTAATTGCATCAAACCCCTGCGCCTTTAAATTTTGACCAATACGAACACCGAGTGCATAGCCAGCACTATCGGCACCATTTTTAAAAGTATTTACTGGTTTCAATGCAACGGTAGGCTTAGCAGCAGGTTTAGCTACTGTTTTTGGGGCAGTTACCGCTTTTTTAACTTGTGCATTGGCACCAAAAGAAGCAAGTAATAAACAAATAAAAAGACGTTTCATGTATTGTTGTTTAAGTATCAAATGTAAATAAATAATTAGTCATTTAGTAAGGCGGCTACTGCATTACTAGCAACAGCAAAATTAAAGCCAGCAAGCACTTCTTGCATCATTTTTTCAATTTTATCATTACACAAATTACCCATACTTCCCTCATGTGTATGGTTTAAAGAGGTACTGTACTGAAAATTCCCATTTTCGATAGCTATACCAACTTGTTTGTACGCGTCTCTAAAAGGAACGCCCTTTACAACCAGCTTGTTAACCTCTTCAACGCTAAACGCATATTTATACTTTTCGTCTAACAAAATAGTTTCTTTTACGTGAATAGACTCAAACATGAGTTGTGCCATAGCAAGGCAATCCTGTAAGGTTTTAAAAGCTGGAAATAAATGTTCTTTCAAAAGTTGTAAATCTCTATGGTATCCAGAGGGTAAATTAGTCGTCATTAACATTACCTCGTTGGGTAGTGCTTTAATACGGTTGCAATGCGAACGAATCAGTTCAAATACATCCGGATTTTTCTTATGCGGCATAATACTTGATCCCGTAGTAAGCTCTGCGGGAAATGAAATAAAATCAAAGTTTTGATTGAGGTAAAGACAGGCGTCCATACTCATTTTTGCAAGCGTGTCTGCAATATTTGCAAGTGCCATGGCCGTAATTCGTTCTGCTTTTCCACGGCCCATTTGTGCGTATACCACATTGTAATTTAAATTTTCGAAGCCAAGTAAAACAGTAGTAACACTTCTACTTATTGGAAATGATGACCCATATCCAGCAGCAGAGCCCAGTGGATTTTTGTTAACTACTTTATACGCACTTTGCAAGGTAATTAAATCGTCTACCAAACTTTCGGCGTAGGCGCCAAACCAGAGTCCAAATGAGGAGGGCATCGCAAGCTGTAAATGCGTATAACCAGGTAGTAAATGATTTTTATACTTTTCACTTTGGGCTTGAAGTAGTGTAAATAAAGACTGAACGCTTCCAACAAGATCCATAATTTCATGACGCAGGTATAATTTTAAATCCACGAGCACCTGATCATTTCTACTTCTAGCGCTATGAATTTTTTTACCTGCATCACCTAGTTGCTCTGTTAATAAGAGTTCTACATAAGAATGAATATCTTCTACACCGGCTGGCAATGTAAAGCCAGGCGTAATTACCTGTTTGTAAATATTTTTTAATGCAGCGTCAATTAACTCTGCCTCTGAAGATTCTAATAAACCAACCTGTGCAAGCATGCGCACGTGTGCAAGCGAGCCAAGCACATCAAAAGGCGCGAGCATGGCATCAAATGCCGGATCGTTTCCAACCGTAAAATTTTCTACGGCTGCTGCTACGTTTGTATTTTTTTGCCAAAGTTTCATCGTTCCTGTTTTTATGCAGTTATTATTTAAGAAGTAACACCTGATCTAACAATTCAATATATTTTTGTATGCCTATTTCAATTTCTTCAACAAACACAAATTCATCTGCGCTATGACTTCGTGCAGATTCACCAGGACCCATTTTTAAAGCCGGAAATGAAACAAGTGCTTTATCTGATGTTGTAGGCGAGCCATAAGGCTTACTACCAATGGCTATCCCTGCTTTAACAAGCGGATGATCTAATGCAATCGCCGAAGATTGTAAACGCGTACTTCTTGGCGTTACAGTTACCGCTGCATTATTTATTTGTACGTGAAGCTCGGCTATAATTTGTTCAAATGTATAACACTCATTCACACGCACATCTACCACCAATCTACAATCGGGTGGTACAATATTATGCGCTTTATTGGTTGTTTCAATAACGGTTACCGTTTGACTTACCGGACCTAATAATTCTGAAACTTTTGAAAACCTGAAATTTTTAAAAACGTCGATAACAGGTAGCGCATTATAAATTGCATTTTGCCCTTCGCCTCTAGCTGCATGCCCTGCAATGCCTGGTACCACAACGTCTAATACCATTAAGCCACGCTCTGCTACAGCTAATTGCATAGCAGTTGGTTCGCCAATAATAGCACAATGAATAGCTGGCAAATGAGGCACCAAACTTTCAATACCATTTTTTCCAGAAATTTCTTCTTCGGCAGTGCCTGCAAAAATGATGTTGTAGGCTAAATGTTCCAGTGTGTAATAATGTAAAAAAACATGTAGTAATGATACGAGCGAAGCGCCAGCATCATTACTTCCTAATCCATATAATTTACCCTCTTGAATAATAGGATCATACGGATCAATTGTGTAGCCCGCATTAGGCTTTACCGTATCGTGGTGAGAATTTAAAAGTATTGTTGGCTTTGTAGGATCAAAGTGTTTATTAGTAGCCCAAACATTATTGAGGTGTCTATTAGGCGTTACGCCATTATGTTGTAAGTAATCAAATAAAATTGACGCAGTGGCGTCCTCCTCTTTACTAAAAGAAGGAGCCGCGATAAGCTTTTGCAATAAAGCAATTGCAGCTGATGCGTATATATTTTTATTTGCCTCCACTTAATTATTAATTTTTTTGAATGGTAGTGCCGGATTTGCCAGCAATGAGTTGATCAATATCTAAAGCGTCTCCAATAATAACCCTAGTTACTCCTTTTTGTAATGCTTCAAAAGCATTGTCTAGTTTTGGAATCATTCCTTCATTAACTTGACCACTCGCTTTTAAACTGGCATAATTTTCTGGATTAATAATAGGTATAACGCTATTACCATCCGCTATAGATGACAGTACCCCTTTTCTTTCAAAAGAATACACTAAAGATACTTCATATTTACTGCTGAGTGCCGTAGCAATGGCCTGCGCCATAGTATCAGCATTGGTATTTAATAGTTGTCCTGCCCCATCGTGTGTAATGGGTGCCATTACAAGTGATAGACCTGCTTCTAATAATTGAACTATTTTTTCTGTGTCGACTGCGTCGATATCACCTACAAAACCATAATCGGTATTGGCATGTATTCTTTTATGCGCTCTTACAATATTTGCATCTGCACCACAAATACCAAGCGCATGCATCTTTTTTGATTGAAGCGCTGCTACAATATTTTTATTGATGTAGCCAGCATATACCATCGTTACAATTTTAAGGGTAGCAGCGTCTGTGATTCTTCTGCCATCAACCATCTGCTGTGGTATGTTTAAATCAGCGGCCATTTTAGTGGCCAATTTACCACCACCATGAATTAAAATCTTTTTTCCCTCTACTGCCGCATAGGCACTTAAAAAGGAAGCAAGATGTACTTCATTATCAATGATATTGCCACCAATTTTTATAATGGATATTTTTTCCACGCTTATTTTTTTGAAGATAAAATGGTGGATAATACCGCTTGTGCAGCCCAAACTCTGTTGCCAGCTTGTTTGGTAACTAGGCTGCTAGAGCTATCTAATATTTCATCAGAGAGTTCTACGTTTCTTCTTACGGGTAAGCAGTGCATCACTTTTGCGTTATTAGAATGCTTGAGTGTATTTGCCGTTAACATCCACGCAGGATCGGTAGAAAAAACCTTACCATAGTCATTGTAAGAACTCCAGTTTTTTACATACACAAAATCAGCGCCTTCAAGCGCAGCAGCTTGATCGTGGGTAATGGTGGCGCCTTTTGTATAGCTTGCTGAAAGTTCATAACCTGCAGGATGCGTAACAACAACATCCGCAAAATTGGCAGCCGTTGCCCACTGTGCAAAGCTATTAGCGACACATTGTGGTAAAGCTTTTACATGTGGCGCCCAGGTTAATACCACTTTTGGTTTTTTAATAAGCTGGGTGGCAGTTATCGATTCCTGTATGGTTATTAAATCTGTTAAAGATTGAAGCGGATGCAGTGTTGCACTTTCTAGACTTACAACAGGCACGCCTGCGTATTTAATAAACTGATTGATGATTGTTTCTGCGTAATCTTCGTCTCTGTTTTGCAAAGCAGGAAAAGTGCGAATACATAAAATATCAAAGTACTGGCCCAAAATAGGTGCAGCATCTTTTACGTGTTCTACGGTTGTTCCATTCATGATAGCACCTTCTGCAAATTCTAAAGCCCAGCCTTCTTTGTCTACATTAAAAACAACTGCGTCCATACCTAAATTTTTCGCGGCTATTTGTGTACTAAGTCTTGTGCGCAAACTAGGATTTAAAAAAAGTAAACCCACCCGCTTATTGGCACCAAGCATTTTATCCATAAATGGATCTTGCTTGTATTCAAGTCCTTTATGAATGAGTGCTTGAATATCGGAAACGTCGCCTACTTGGATAAATTGTTTCATAACAAAGATTGAATGGCTTTTTGAAGTCTATCTAAGAATATATCAATTTCCTGTTTTGTTATAGCCAAAGAAGGAAGTAATCTGATAACGTTGGGTTTTGCTTCTCCAGTAAATACTTTAAATTCTTGTAGCAATACTTTTTTTAAATCTTTGATTTCATCCGCTACATCAAAACCTATCATGAGCCCTCTACCTCTTAGGTTTTGTAGATGCGGGATTTTTGAAAGCGCTTCAATTAAGTAAGCACCATTACTTGATGCGGCCTCCAATAAATTTTCTTGTTCCATCACTTCAACAACAGCAAGTGCAGCTGCGCATGCCAAATGATTGCCACCAAACGTGGTACCTAACATGCCGTATTTTGGTGCAATATGTGGGGCAATTAAAATACCACCAATGGGGAAACCGTTCCCCATACCTTTTGCCATCGAATAAATATCAGCATCTACGCCTGCAGCGTCGTGCGCAAAAAATTGTCCCGTTCTACCATAACCGCACTGTACGCTATCCGCAATATATAAAGCGCCATGCTTGTCACACAAAGACCTTATACTTTGTAAAAATGAATTAGATGCAACCCTAATACCACCCACACCCTGAATACCTTCTATAATAACAGCGGCAATATTATCACCCTCAGCATCAAAACAAGCCTGCAGTGCAGCCTCATCATTAAAGGGTAAGAAAATAATATTATCTGTTTCATTAACAGGCGCTACAATAGACGGGTTGTCTGTAGCAGCAACAGCAAGTGATGTTCTTCCATGAAAAGATCCTGTAAAGGCAATAATTTTTTTACGCCCTGTTACAAAAGATGCAAGCTTTAATGCGTTTTCGTTGGCTTCGGCCCCACTGTTGCATAAAAAAAGTTGAAAATTTTCTTTGCCGCTTACTGTTCCAATTTTTTGAGCCAACTGCGTTTGAATTGGAATAATTACAGAGTTAGAATAAAAAGCAATTTGATGAAGTTGTGTTTCTATAGCTGACACCCAATATGGATGCGTATGTCCAATACTAATAACAGCGTGTCCGCCGTACATATCTAAATATTCTATTCCTTTTTCGTCCCATACATAAGAACCCTTAGCTTTTGTAATGGTGATATTATTTAGTGGATAAACGTCAAATAGTTTCATGTCTAAAAAAAGTTTGCTTTAAATAAAAGACCCGTTGTTTCATCTAGTCCAAAAAGTAAATTCATATTTTGAACCGCCTGTCCACTAGCGCCTTTTATTAAATTATCAATGGCACTATGCACTACCAATTTATTGCCCTGCTTTTCAATTTGTAGTACACATTTATTGGTGTTTACTACTTGTTTTAAATGTATAGGCGTTTCAGATACCACTACAAATGGATGAGCTGCATAATAGCTATCATACATTTCCTGAACGGCTTCTAATGGTAAACTACAATCGATAACCGAGCTAGTATAAATACCTCTTGTAAAGTCACCACGCCATGGCACAAAATGTAAACCAGGGCCTTCGCCACTTGTACTAAGTGGAGCATCTGCTTGCAACACATTGAGTGATTGCACAATTTCAAAAACGTGCTGATGATCGAGCGTTTTGTAGGCCTGAATATTATTAGCGCGCCAACTAAAATGCGAGGTTGCACTTAATGATTGCCCTGCACCGGTAGACCCTGTAATACCTGTTGTATAAATATCTTGTAAGAGGCCTGCTTTTGCAAGTGGCAATAACGCTAACTGAATAGCCGTTGCAAAACAGCCTGGGTTGGCAATGTTTTTTGCAGTGGTTATTTTTTCACGGTTAAGTTCAGGCAATCCATACACAAAAATTCTATCCGCAATTGTAGCATTTGCAGCAAGTCTAAAATCTTGTGATAAATCAATGATAGATACTGACGCTGCTATGTTTTGTTCAGCTAATAATTTTTTTGCCTCGTTATGTCCTACGCATAAAAACAAAACATCGATATTGTCCAAAAAAGTATTGGTAAAAATAAGGTCTGTATCACCCACTAAATCTGTGTGAACAGCAGAAATGGCCTTACCCGCATTACTACTACTATGTACAAACGAAATATGTACTTCCGGATGATGAACAAGTATTCTTAAAAGTTCGCCACCCGTGTAACCTGCACCACCTGCTATACCAACATTTATTTTTTTCATGATTGGCTGTTTTTAATGCTATGGTATATAGATGTTTGGTTGCCAAATATTTTTGAAAATCCACGCACGTCTTCACCAGACCAGCCACTATTCATTTCACCATATTTACCAAACTTGCTACTCATTAAATCAAAGGCAGATTCAATACCAATCACTGTAAAACGGTATGGATGTAATTGTAAAAACACCGTACCCGTAACATTTTCTTGTGCATTTTCTAAAAAGGCTTCTATGTCACGCATCACCGGATCCATAATTTGACCTTCATGTAGCCAGTTGCCATAAAACTGCGCTAATTGATCTTTCCAATTTAACTGCCACTTGGTTAATACATGTTTTTCAAGTGCGTGGTGTGCCTTTAAAATAACCATGGGGGCAGCTGCTTCAAAACCAACACGTCCTTTGATCCCAATAATGGTATCACCTACATGAATATCTCTTCCAATACCATATGTACCAGCAATGGTTTGTAAATATTGAATGGCTTTTGTTGGATGATCAAAACGTTTATCGTTGATCATAGTTAATGCACCTTTTTCAAAATGCAAACTCAGTTCTTCAGTTCCTGTTGATGTTACCTGTGTTGGCCACGCAGACTCTGGCAACATGCCTTTGGACGTTAATGTTTCTTTACCGCCAACGCTAGTACCCCAAAGCCCTTTATTGATGGAATACGCCGCTTTTTCGAAGTTCATGGTTACACCCTTAGACTTCAAATAAGCAATTTCATCTTCCCTACTAAGTTGCATATCTCTAATGGGTGTAATGATGGTGACACCAGGAATCATGATATGAAAAACCATATCAAAACGAACCTGATCATTACCAGCGCCTGTACTTCCATGCACCACAGCTGTCGCATTCATTTTTTTGGCGTGTTCCGCAATATGAAGGGCCTGACTCAAACGTTCTGCGCTTACACTTAAAGGGTAAGTATTGTTTTTAAGCACATTGCCATAAATCAAATACTTGATAATGCTATCATAGTATGAGGTAACGGCATCGATAGTGGTATGTGTTTTTACGCCTAAATTATAAGCGTGTGCTTCTATATTTTTTAATTCCTCTTCCGAAAAACCGCCGGTGTTTACAATCACACTATGTACTTCATAGCCCTTTTCGTCTGTTAAATATTTAACGCAATAAGATGTGTCTAAACCTCCGCTAAATCCAAGTACCACTTTATCGCCGGCCTTTACTTGATGTAATTCACTTGCCATTTTATTATTTTTTTTCGATTGAATTTTTTTTACTTGTATGCTTTTCTTTTTTTCTAAACCACTTCAACAAATTATTTTGCTTGAATTTCATAAAGCGCTCATAGAGTTTAGAATTGACTTTAAATTCTGCCGACGTTTCTTGTGTTGTGTAGTGATCGGCGGGGTCATACAACATCGCTGTACACATACAGTTTTTCCGCTCTTTACTTTGCAAAATTTCATAGTTCACACAGCTTTTGCAACCAGCCCAAAACTCTTCATCGTCTGTTAGTTCACTGTACGTAACAGGCTCGTAACCTAGGTCACTATTGATTTTCATGACCGCAAGACCCGTTGTTAATCCAAATATTTTTGCTGTTGGATACCGCTCTTTTGATAAATTAAAAATCGTTTGCTTGATTAATTTAGCAACACCACTTTTTCTGTGGGCGGGTGCCACAATGAGTCCACTATTGGCAACAAATGTTTCGTGCCCCCAAACTTCTATATAGCAAAATCCAACCCAAGTACCATCCTGTTCTACGGCAATTACCGCCTTGCCCTCTTCCATTTTTTTGGCCACGTATTCGGGAGTTCTTTTGGCAATACCAGTACCTCTGGCTTTTGCAGAAGATTCCATTTCGTCAGTAATGGTTTGAGCATATGTAACGTCGCTAGCATTTGCTACGCGAACAATTATTTTTTGTTCCAACGCCTTCAATTAAAATTGTAGAAAAAGAAAATGAAAAATTAAACTGGGGATTTTTTCACTGATAGGGGCAAGTGCCAGTTGCTCGTCCTATCAGCATCCACGTCGCGATCTGACCACAAGCCTAGCCACAGAAACAAATCCCAAACAGTTAATGGTTGGGAGGTATATTGAGTTTCCATATTGAAATGCTGTTTTCACCATTGGGTATACTGTGCTTTTGAAGGTGTAAAAATAGGTTAGTTTGCAGTAAAACAGGGGGTTTTCCACAAAAAATCCTCATTTTTACTAACAGTTGTAAGCATTAAAAAAGGCTACCCGGTTTAGGAGTAGCCTTTTTAGAAATTAACTGGTTGATTTTACATGCCCCCACCTCGGTAGGTACGCATCATATTATTCATTTGACGCTCTGCTCCTGGCATTTGCATTATTTTCATCATTGGATTTTGAGGTCCTTGTGCAGCGCCAAATTTGCGCAAATTATACGTAAAGCTAATCATGAAATAACGCTTCAAAACGCGCGTCTGTAAATCTTGAATAAAGTTGCTAGTTACATTTCGGGAAATACTGATGTTCTGATTTAATAAATCAAACACATAAAACTTTAATTCGCCAGCTTTATTTTTTAGCATTTGCTTAGATAAGCTTGCATTCCAAAGTGGGATACTTGTATTAAATCCTTCACTTCTTCCCGCATTATAAATGTAATCAAAGTCGGTAGATAAAACCCAACCACTCTTTGAATAAATGGTTGCTTCTGTAGAAACTGTTTGACTAAAGAAATCTCCATTTTGTTGAGGCTGTAAAGTATATCTAGCCATTGTCAAATTAGAGTTAGAAGAGAAATTCATATCAAACCCTTCTTTGATATTGGTCGTCCAAGAAATCGTTCCACCCAAATTTGTATTACGTGTAAAATTGCTAATGCTATTTACAAGCGTTTGTGTTTGACTACGTGAAACATTAGCCATTAAATTTAAATTGCTCTTAGGCTTTTT
>CAMAQW010000007.1 GCA_945860335.1 Sediminibacterium ginsengisoli
CGCAATTATGTAATGACAACGCTTCGTTCCGATTTGTATAAAAAATTATTAGACCTTCCTATTGGTTATTTTACAGAACAACGTAAGGGTGATATTATTAGTAGAATGAGTAACGATGCCAACGAAATTGAATGGAGTGTGATGAGTACACTAGAAGGACTTATTAAAGACCCGCTTAATATTTTAATCATTTTAATATTTTTGGTTTTTTTAAGTCCCGTACTTTCTTTGTTTTTACTCGTGCTTCTTCCGGTAACTGGTTT
Organism: Sediminibacterium ginsengisoli; assembly: GCA_945860335.1. Lineage (GTDB taxonomy): Bacteria > Bacteroidota > Bacteroidia > Chitinophagales > Chitinophagaceae > Sediminibacterium > Sediminibacterium ginsengisoli_B. Next base: position 264 of record CAMAQW010000007.1, read on the forward strand.
TGTCATTGGGCGCCTGAGTAGAAGCCTAAAAAAACAATCTACTAGCTCACAAGAAAAATTAGGAACGCTATTGTCGATACTAGATGAAACCCTTGGGGGACTAAGGGTTATCAAGGCTTTTAATGCCGAAAAAATATTACTACAAAAGTTTTTAGACAATAATAATTCGCTCAATCATATCCGCAATAAAATGAATTTTAGAAAAGATTTGGCATCTCCGATGTCCGAATTTTTAGGTGTGATTGTACTGTCTTGTATCTTATGGTTTGGTGGAAGACTGGTATTAAATAACCAAGCAGGTTTAGGACCAGAAAGTTTTATTACCTACATTTTATTTTTTACGCAAATCATTAATCCGGCTAAATCTTTATCTAGTTCATTTTATAATGCACAAAGAGGCAGTGCTGCTATTGAGCGCATCGAAGAAATTTTAAAAGCACCTGTTGCTATAGAAGATAAACCCAATGCAACAGTTTTAGAAAATTTCGAGCACCGCATCGAATTTAAAAATGTTAGTTTCTCTTACGACGATACCACCATTTTAAAAAACATCAACCTCGTTATTGAAAAAGGAAAAACAGTAGCACTGGTTGGATCATCGGGCGCTGGTAAAAGCACGTTAGCAGATTTAATTCCACGTTTTCATGACGTCACAGAAGGTGCGGTTTTAATTGATGGCATTAACATCAAAGAATATAGTTTACAAAGTGTAAGAGCAGCCATGGGCATTGTTACACAAGAGCCTATTTTATTTAATGATAGCATTGCACAAAATATAGCCTTAGGTGTCCAAACTGCAAGCCCAGCAGCCATTACAGCCGCAGCTACCGTAGCCAACGCCGCTTCTTTTATAAATAGCAAAGAAGACGGATACGACGCAAATATTGGTGACAGGGGTAGTAAACTAAGTGGCGGTGAACGTCAGCGCATTACCATTGCTAGAGCTATTTTAAAAAATCCGCCGATCTTAATTTTAGACGAAGCCACTTCATCACTTGATACAGAAAGTGAAAGACTGGTGCAAGACGCTATCAATAAAATGATGCAAAACAGAACTTCTATTGTTATTGCACACCGCCTCTCTACCATCAGACACGCCGATGAAATTATTGTGTTGCAAAAAGGAGAAATTGCAGAACGCGGCACGCACGATGAACTACTTGCAAAAGGTGGAATGTATAAAAAGCTGATTGATATGCAGGAAGTAAAATAAGAATTATAAAAAATGAGACATAAAAAAGGCCGCAATTTGCGGCCTTTTTTATGATAGATCAAGATCTAAAATTATTGTTGATCAGGGCTTGGTTTTACAAGACCTAATTTAGCTTCTAAGCTAAGCGTAGCGTGTGGTACAGCGCGTAAACGTGCTTTGTCAATTAACTTACCGGTTACTCTACAAATACCATATGTTTTGCTTTCAATACGCATGATCGCTTTTTCAAGATGATCGATATAGGTAATTTGACGACTAGCCATTTGAGACAACTGCTCTCTTTCCATGCTAACACTACCATCTTCCATGGTCATGTAACGTGCATCATCATTGTCACCACCCATTTCATCTTTACGGGTAATTAAACCTTGAAGGTACACAAGCTCTTTTTTAGCAGCTTCTAATTTTTTATTGATAAGCTCACGAAACTCGTTAAGTTCTGCATCGCTGTATTTAACAAGTGTTTGAGTACTTTTCGTAACTATTTGCACTCTTTTTTCGAGTGGCGTATAGCCTGGACTATAAGGTACACTTGATTTAGTATTTGTCTTTGGCACCTTTACGTCTTTAATTGGTTCTAATGGTTTTCTAACCGGCTTTTTAGGTGGTGCAGGCGGCAATTTCACTTCCGGCTTTTTAGGCATTGGAGGAAGTGGCGTTGGCTTTGCTTTCACTACTGGTGCAGGTGCTATTTTAGGAACCGGCTTACTAGGTAATACTACTTTGCCGCCGGGTCTTACTGGTGCAGTTTTTACAATAACTTTTGCAGGAGGCGCTTTAACCGCTTTAACTGCTGCAGCTTTTGCAGGCTTTGCCGCTTTAACCGGTGCCGCTGCTTTTACTGGAGCTGCAGGTTTTGCAGGTGCCGCTTTTTTTGCAGGTACTGGAGCCACTGCTTTTTTAGCAGGCGCAACTGGTTTAGCAGGTGCCGCTTTTTTTGCAGTTACAGGAGCCACTGCTTTTTTAGCAGGCGCAACTGGTTTAGCAGGTGCTGCTTTTTTTGCAGGTGCTGCAGGTTTTGCAGGAGCCGCTTTTTTTACAGGTGCTGCAGGTTTTGCAGGAGCTGCTTTTTTGGCCGGAGCTGCCTTTTTTGCAGGAGCTGCTTTTTTAGCGGGTGCAGCTGGTTTAGCAGGTGCTGCTTTTTTTACAGGAGCAGCTACTTTTTTAGCAGGTGCTGCTTTTTTGGCCGGAGCCGCCTTTTTTGCGGGAGCTGCTACTTTTTTAGCAGGTGCTGCTTTTGGGGCTGGTTTCTTTGTAGCCATATGCTTTTTGTTATGCTTGTTTAGTTATTGAAACCTTTAGCAAATTATCATTTACATCGAGTTCAGTTGCATTTGCAACCTCATCTACCCAATTGATTGAATCAGCTAAAATTTCGCGGCAAATATAGTCGTTATATTTAACAATCGACTCCTTAAGCCTGTCGCAATGCTCAAGGGTCACGAATATACGGTCTGTAAGGGCAAAACCGCTTTCTTTTCTGATATTTTGTACACGGTTTACGAACTCTCTTGCATCCCCTTCCTGCTGTAAATCTGGGGATATTGTGATGTCGAGGGCCACCGTTAGGCTGCCTTTGCTCGCCACACTCCAACCTGGAATGTCCTCGGCGGTAATGTCAACCTCGGTTAATGCTATGCTAAGTTCTTCACCTTCAATGGATAAGAGAATTTCACCCATTTTTTCGAGGGCGGCAATTTGAGCGCCGGTCATAGCGGTAATGGCCGCGCCCGCCGCTTTCATTTTGGCACCCATTTTGGTGCCGAGTGCTTTAAAATTGGGTTTTATCTTTTTCTTAATAATTCCCTCTGTTTCGGTTAAATATTCAATTTCTTTAACATTTACCTCTGCCGTAATCAAATCTTGAATTAAAGCCAGTTGGTCCTGCATGGCAGGATCTAATACCGGAATCAGTATTTTTTGAAGTGGCTGACGCACTTTAATGTTTACTTTTTTACGAAGGCTGAGCACAAGCGAACAAACATCCTGTGCTAACTGCATTCTTTCTTCGAGTGCAGCATCAATGAATGTATCATTTGCTACCGGAAAATTGGCGTGATGAATAGACGCCACTTGATGCTTACCCGTTACACTATTAAGATTTGAAAAAACAGCATCGCTAAAAAACGGAGCAATAGGAGCTGTTAATTGTATCACTGTTTCTAGGCACTCGTATAAAGTTTGGTAGGCACTAATTTTATCCTGCTCATATTCACCTTTCCAAAATCTTCTTCTACAAAGTCTTACATACCAGTTGCTGAGTTGCTCATCAACAAAAGATTCAATGGCTCTACCAGCAACGGTTGGCTCATAATCATCCATCGCTGCAGTTACTTTTTTAACAAGCGAATGTAAGCTTGATAAAATCCAACGGTCAATTTCTGGACGTTCTGCTAAAGGCACTGGGGCTTCTGAAAAAGAGAAACCATCCACATTTGCATAGAGCGCAAAAAATTGATAGGTATTGTAGAGTGTGCCAAAAAATTTGCGCTGCACTTCTTGAATACCCGCTATGTCAAATTTTAAATTATCCCAAGGAGATGCATTGGTTACAAGGTACCAGCGGGTTGCGTCGGCACCATATTTTTCGATGGTTTCAAAAGGATTAACAACGTTACCTAAACGCTTACTCATTTTGTTGCCATTTTTATCTAGCACCAACCCATTACTCACCACTGTCTTATACGCAACGCTATCAAAAAGCATTACACCAATGGCATGCAGGGTATAAAACCATCCACGTGTTTGGTCCACACCTTCACAAATAAAATCGGCAGGGAATGCTTGCCCCTTATCAACAAGCTCTTTATTTTCAAATGGATAATGCCACTGCGCATAAGGCATGGCACCACTATCAAACCATACATCAATTAAATCTGAAACGCGGTGCATGGGTTTACCAGAATCACTCACTAAAATAATATCATCTACAAATGGCTTGTGTAAATCCAAGATGCCACCATGTAAATAATTTTGATTAACACTACCACCAAGTACTTCATTTGCTTTTTTGATACCTGCGTTTAATTCCTCCACAGAACCAATACAAACTTCTTCGGTGCCGTCCTCTGTACGCCATACTGGAAGCGGCGTTCCCCAATACCTGCTTCTGCTCAAATTCCAGTCTACCATGTTTTCAAGCCAGTTGCCAAAACGGCCTTCGCCTGTAGATTTAGGTTTCCAATTGATGGTTTTATTGAGTTCCACCATTCGGTCTTTAACGGCCGTTGTTTTTATAAACCAAGCATCCAATGGATAGTATAAAATTGGCTTGTCTGTTCTCCAACAATGCGGATAACTATGTTCGTATTTTTCTACTTTAAACGCTCGGTTTTCTTTTTTGAGTTTCACACATATATCAACGTTCACGTCTACATAGTTAGGATCGTCTTTGTAGTTTTTTACATAGCGGTTACTAAATTCACCAACACCCTCTACAAATTTTCCTGCTCTATCTACAAGTGTTAAAATGCCAATATTATTTTTTTGTCCAACACGGTAATCGTCTGCACCAAAAGCTGGCGAGGTATGTACAATACCTGTTCCATCCTCTGTTGTAACAAAATCACCTAGCAAAATTCTAAAAGGTTTTGCACCCGGTGTTATCTCCTCAATTGCGGCCATACTGCTTGCATCAGTTGGCATCAGTTGTTCATAATGCGCACCTTCAATATCAGTGCCTTTAAAATTTGCCACTATTTTCCAAGGCAATAATTTTTGCTCGGCGTTGTAATTTTCAAAATCTCCATTTTCACCTTCTGTCTTAAAAAGCTTTGATAGCAATGCTTTGGCAAGCACTACATGCACTGGCAAATGGGTATACGGGTTAAATGTTTTAACCAATACGTATTCGATATTAGGCCCAACGGTTAATCCTAAATTAGAAGGAAGTGTCCATGGCGTAGTTGTCCATGCTAAATAATATACTTCGTTATCACCCGCTGCGTCAATTAAAAATTTATTTTTTGCATCGGTGGCTAATGCCTTAAACATCGCAAAAGCAGAAGTATCTTTTACATCTTTGTAGGTACCCGGTTGATTTAATTCGTGTGAACTTAAACCGGTTCCTGCAGCTGGTGAATAAGGTTGAATACTTACACTTTCATACAAATATCCTTTTTTGTACAGCTCACTTAAAATCCACCAAAGTGTTTCGATGTAATCATTTTCAAACGTAATATACGGGTCATTTAAATCTACCCAGTAACCCATTTTAGTAGTAATCTCATCCCACTTGTCTTTGTAACGAAGTACGGCTTCTCTACATTTTTGATTGTATTCTTCTACAGATATTTTTTTACCAATATCTTCTTTGGTGATGCCTAATTCTTTTTCAACCCCAAGTTCTACCGGAAGTCCGTGTGTATCCCAGCCACCTTTTCTTTTAACCTGAAAACCCTGCATGGTTTTATACCTACAAACCATGTCTTTTAGAGTTCTAGAAATGACGTGGTGAATACCTGGCATTCCATTAGCACTAGGTGGACCCTCATAAAATACAAAAGGAGTGTTACCTTCACGTAAACGCACACTTTGTTCAAACGCCTCTTCTTCTTTCCATTTAGCTAAAATTGACTGCTCAATGCTAGGCAAATGAAGGCCTTGGAATTCTGGATATTTTACACGCATACCTTTGTGGGTTAATCGGTTCTGTAATGCAATTACAGCCCTGTTTTTAAGGCTGCAAAGGTAATAAATATAAGCAAGGACTTACCTTTACCCTATGAAAATTGCCTTTTTTTCTACCCAACCCTACGACATCACATTTTTCGAGTCTGCAAATCAAGCATTTGGACACGAATTGGTGTTTTTTACACAGGCTTTAGAGCCTACCACCGCAGGTTTAGCGGCGGGGGCCCAGGCAGTGTGCTTGTTTGTTAATGATCAAGCTTCTGAAGCCAGTATAGCGGCGCTCGCAAAGCTAGGTGTTAGCACTATTGCCCTTAGATGCGCTGGATTTAACAATATAGATGTCGAAGCAGCAAAAAAAGCCGGCATCAAAGTTTGTAGAGTAGGTGCCTATTCGCCGGAGGCAGTGGCGGAACATGCAGTTGCACTTTTACTAACCCTCACTAGAAAAACGCATAAAGCGTATAACCGGGTAAGGGAGCAAAATTTTGCACTTACAGGTTTACTCGGATTTAACCTGCATGGCAAAAAAGTAGGTGTGATAGGAACTGGAAATATTGGCCAAGCTTTTTGTAAAATCATGCTTGGTTTTGGATGTGAGGTAACCGCTTTTGATTTAATCGCCAACAAAGAAATGGAGGCGCTAGGTGTTGTTTATGCTCCACTCATAGACGTTTTAGCGTCAGATATTATTTCGTTGCACTGCCCACTTAATGAACAAACAAAACATATTATAAATGCCGAAACACTTGGCTATTGTAAAAAAGGAGTAACCATCATTAATACGGGAAGAGGTGGACTACTAGATACCAAGGCCGTTATTGATACACTCAAAAACGGAACCATTGGAGCCCTTGGTTTAGATGTGTATGAACAGGAAGAAAAATTATTTTTCAAAGACTTGTCAAGTACCATTATTCAGGACGATATCATTCAACGGTTAATGAGTTTTTCAAACGTGCTCATAACGGGTCATCAAGGATTTTTTACCAAAGAAGCCATGGAAAAAATTGCCCACACAACACTTGAAAATATTTCGAACTTAGAAAAGAATTTACCCCTAGCTACCAGCAACAGTATTGTCTGAAGCACTGTCTGAGGAATTACCGGTAGCATTGTCTGAACGGCCTTCTGGCAAAGGATCTACAAAGAATTTATTTTGGAAAATTAGGAGTATAAAAACACCTAAAGAAATGGATGCGTCTGCTACATTAAATACGGGTCTAAAAAATTCAAAACTTTCTCCACCCCATATTGGGAACCAGGTCGGAAAATGTCCATCAGTAATAATGGGAAAATAAAACATGTCCACAACCCTGCCGTGAAAAAGAGATGCATAGCCACCTGACGCCGGAAATAAATGAGCTACATTTTGCGCAAAATAATCGCTCTGCTCAAAAATTAATCCGTAAAATAAACTATCAATTAAATTACCAAGTGCGCCAGCATAAATCATGGCAGCACAAATAATAAAACCTTTGTGCATCCCTTTGCGTAAAAAATCACGAAGTAAAAAACTACCCCAAATAACAGCGCCAAGTCTAAATAAAGTAAGAGCTACTTTTCCAAAATCTCCACCAAATTTCCATCCCCAAGCCATGCCTTCATTTTCTACAAAATGAAGTCTAAACCATGTGCCTAAAACCAAATGCTCTTCACCAATATGATAGTTGAGCTTGATGTAAAATTTTAGTGCCTGGTCTACAAATAAGATGGCAATTATAATTCCAATTAAATGTTTTGCTTTCAATGATGTTGCTTTTTATTAAAGTGGGCCAAAGATAAGATTTACTCTTCTATGTAAATCCTTTTTACACGGGCATTAATGCCACTCATCATTTCATACCTATTCATTCCGGACCAGTTAGCAAGGGTTTCAACAGCAATATGTTCACCAAAAATTTCTACCTCGTCATCTATCGAAATGTCTTTTACGTCCGTTACATCAATCATGGTCATATCCATACAAACCAGCCCCACCACCGGACATAATACCCCTTTTATATACATTTTACCTATGCCATTACTAAATCGTCTGTCATACCCATCGGCATAACCAATACGAACGGTTGCAATTCGGGTATCTTTTTCCATCATCGCTGCACGGTCGTATCCAACCGAGGCACCTGCAGGCACCTGTCTAATTTGCGCAATGGTTGTTTTTAATGAAGCTACTTTTCTAAAGCCATTTGAAGCATTGGCGCTCGTGCCATAAAGCCCAATCCCAACGCGGACCATGTCTAGTGTAGCCGCCGGATGTCTTTGAACGGCATGGGAATTTGCAATATGTTTAATAAATGTATATCCAATTTGCGCCTCTAAACCGCTACAAACCTGTTCAAAAACAGCGAGCTGTTCGCGCGTAAAAGCATCATGCGCTGGCGCATCACTGGCCACCAAATGACTCATTACTGATTTTACAACCATGCGCTTATCAGACACTAATTTTTGAGCTAGTAGCATAGTATCGGCGGGTTCAAAACCCAAACGGTTCATACCCGTATTTATTTTTATATGAATACCATATGCTTCAAGGCCCTGGATATTTAAAAATGATGCAAAGGCCTCGTATATTTCAAATGAATAAATTTCTGGCTCCAAGCCATAAGCCACCATCGCATCAAAGCCAGCCTCGTCAGGATTCATCACCATAATGGGTAAGTGAATGCCAGCTCTGCGTAATTCAACCCCTTCATCTACATAGGCTACCGCTAAATAATCTGTTTTAACAGCAGCGAGCGTTCTTGCAATTTCGGCACTTCCATTACCATATGAAAATGCTTTTACAACCGCCATTAATTTGGTGGATGCTCCAATCGTATGTTGTATTTGTTTTACGTTATGCGCCAGTGCCGTTAAATTAATTTCAAGCACTGTTTCATGCATTTTTTGTTCCAGCCATTTTGCAATGCGCTCAAATTCAAAAACGCGCGCTCCTTTTAATAAAATAAATTCGTTGGAAAAATCTTGTAGCCTGAACTGCTGTAAAAACGAAGTAGTACTATCAAAAAAATAAAGCTGTATAGGGGTATTTGAAAACTCTTTTTGAATGACGGATTGATTCTTTTTTATTTGACCCCCAATTCCAATAAACCGCTTGATTCCAAGGGTTGCAGCGTGCTTCGCAACATTCGCATAAAGGTTTTTGGAAGCTTCACCCGTTTCTGCAAAATCAGATACAATGATACTAGAATCCTTACCATCAGCCTGTGCTTTTAAATAAAAAACAGCCACAACAAAAGAATCAAAATCTAAATTGTAACTATCATTAATAAAAGCACAGCCATTCATTCCTTTTTTTAGTTGCATGCGCATGTCTACCGGCGTTAACTGCTTTATGCCGTTAGCAATAAATGAAAAGCTTTTACCAAGTGCTAGTAGTGTAAGCATACAAAGCATGGCATTATCTATAGAGGCCTTATCTGTAAAGGGCAGCTGTATCACATGCGTTTGGCCCGCCACCAACAAATGTAGTTCGGTAAAATTTCGGGTATTGATTTCACTTGCAATAACAAGGGTTGCCGGCGCTGTTCTACTCCAAGAATAAAATGTAATAGGACGGTTAAAAATAGAAGCATCTGCTTCAATATCAACACCCTCATTTAGTACATCTTTACCATAAATAATTGTATCAACGGTTTCAAACAGCCTTAGCTTTTCTTGAATTTTTTGCTGCATGCCACTAAACCCTTCGGCATGTGCATGACCCATATGCGTTAACACCCCAATGGTAGGTTTGATAACAGGTGCAATGTGCTCCATTTCATGGGTGGTAGAAATACCTGCTTCAAAAATGGCCAGCTCATGGGTTGCGTTCATTTTCCATACACTAAGTGGAACGCCAATTTGAGAATTATAACTTCGTGGACTTCTAACAATATGATAAGAAGGACTCAGTAGTTGATACAACCATTCTTTAACAACGGTTTTACCGTTACTACCCGTAATTCCAATTACAGGAATATTAAAATGACTGCGGTGGTGGGCTGCAATTTTTTGTAGTGCGGTGAGACAGTTGGCTACTTCAAAAAAAACTGCACCTGAGCAATAGGTCTTCCATTTTAAAAGATCCATTTGTTTGTTCACTACAAAACAACGAACACCCTGATCGTATAAGTTTTCTATAAATTCATGCCCATCTCTTCGAGGACCAGGAAGTGCAAAAAATAAGGTTTGCGTCGGAAATACAAGTTTTCTACTATCCGTCAAAAGCTGCTCAATTAAGATCCCTTCTGCATCAGTAACAGATTGGTCAAGTATTTGTGCAATATCTTTTGCCGTGTATTTCATGAAGGTAAATTAAGACATAGACCCGTCTGTAATGTCTTTTGGTGTTCCTTTCTTTTTATGTGAAATAGAATATAGAATGGATCCGCCAATACAAACTACGATAAACAATAGCGATAAAACAACCTGTGTATTTTTATCCATCCACTGGTTTAAATAATGTTCGCCAAGCATTTTTACACCAATAAAAACTAGCACAATGGCAATGCCTTGTTGTAAATAATCAAATTTAGAAACAGCGCCTCTTAGTAAAAAAAACAAGGATCTAAGACCTAGTACCGCAAAAATATTAGAGGTATAAATAACCAACTTGTCGGTAGAAATGCCCATCACTGCAGGTATGGAATCAAGTGCAAATACGAGGTCAATAACAGCTAGCAATGCCACAACAACAAAGAGCGTGGTATACTGTGGTTTACCGTTTACACGAATAACATATTTACCATTACCATCGGTGCCTGAAAGTGGTAGGTATTTTTTTAGAAAACGGTAGATCGCCGTGTCGTGCGGATCAAACTCTTCAGATTCATTAGAGGTAAACATTTTGAATCCGGTATAGAGTAAGAAAATGCCAAAAATATAGAGTAGCCAGTGAAACTGTTCTACCAGCGCTACGCCAACGGTTATAAATAGTACCCTAAACACAATGGCCATCAAAATGCCCACCAGTAGTACACGCGGATAATACTTTTCATTTACTTTAAAAGCATTGAAGATTAAGATAAATACAAAAATATTATCGACACTTAAACTCCACTCCATCAAATAAGCACTAAGATATTCCAGCCCTGTTTTTTGCCCTTCCTCTACCCAAACAAATACAAAAAAACCAATAGCGAGTGCCACCCAAAATAAGGTTTGAAGTAGCGCCTGCTTGATTGTTATGGTTTTATCTTTTTTACTAAGTAGCCCAAGATCAAGTATAAGCGCAAGTACAAGTACTATTGCAAAAATGAAATAAACCAACTGATGTGATGCGGTCATAAATATCCGTTATAAGTATTTTTTCTTGCGCCAAAATGAAACAAGAAGGCCAATGAGAAGTAAAAGTAAAATAGGTCCGGCGATAGTTACCATTTGCCAGATTGTTTTTTGATCCGCTACTTTTTGTTTATCGAGTAATCTCAGCACTACTACTTTATTTCTAGATTCAAAAAGTCCGTTATCGTTTACTAAATAATCGATGGCATTAAGTAAAAAAGTTTTATTTGCAAATTGAAATGCCTCAAATGGTAGTTCTCCCATAGGAAGTGGACCCGTTGTTTTTGTAACCGCATTTGTTACAATATCTGCGTCAGAAACTACAATTTGCTTGGTTTCTTTAACACCTTTGCGTAAAAAAGGAAGTCCTGTAAAACGCTGCACCGAATCCATCACAGTAGTAGCCAAATTATTAGCAAATAAAGACGAAAATTGCCCTTCGAGTAAAACAGCTACTGGAATATGACTTTTTGTAAACGTATATAAATCTGCTTCAGACTGCACACTGTTTAAAGACACCATGGCAGGCGAAGCTATACTGCGGGAGCTGGTATCAGTGGCCAGTAAAATTGTTTTTTTAATGCCTGGGGCTTTAACGGTATCAATACTGGATGGAAAAATAGGCAGCACCCGGTCCATATTTTTTGTAATCGGATTGTCGGAAGGGGTTGTTAAAAAAGGATAGTAAGGCCAAGGAATACGCTGCATGGTTGGTGACCCGTCCGGATTTTTACCTACCACAATTGGGAGTTTAGCGCAGTTTAAATCCTGCACCAAATCACCATTAATACGTACGCCGTATTTAAATAAAAGCGGATCGATATTTAACCCTCTATCATAAGCTGTATAACCGGCTTGTGTGCGCATTAAACTATCTAATTCGGCGTGTAGTTTATCTACAAACCAGATTACTTTTCCGCCATTTAAAACGTACTGATCAATTTTCAATTGGTCTTCTTCGGTAAAAGGTATTGTAGGTTTTACTATGAGTAACAAATCGATATTAGCAGCACTGGGGTAACCTGCTTTTAAATCAAAAATGCCTAGGTTATAATCGTTTCTGAGTGTTTCTGCTAAATCACTCACCGTTAAATCGGTGGGCTCGCCATTACCTACTAAATAGGCAACAGTTGGATAACTCACTTTGGTAGCTTTATCAATAGCGGCCGCAAATTTATATTCGAGTAATGCTTCTGCTGCATTGCGTGTAGCTTCTTTGTCTTCTTTAGGTTCTACCGCTTCTATAACATTATAACTAGAAAATATTTTTTTACTGCTTCTTAAATCAACCACTACTGGCGCGCGGTTACCATAACGCACAATGGCAGCTGGCACAATAAGTTGTGATGTTGATTTTTCGATACCCTCGTTGATAGCTGTTCTTTCAAATACCACACCAAGCGCAGCAAGGCTATCATATAATTTAACTTTTGCAGCTTCATCTTTAATACCACTACCTGGTTCCACAAATGAAACCTGCACCGAACTTGCAGCGTAAGACGCAAATGTTTCTAAAATTTCGGCAGTAGCAATATTTAATTTTTTATAATCGGCAGGTAAATCCCCAGTTAAAAAAACTTCGACAGTTATGGCGCTATCCAGTTTTTTATCCAATAATTTTTTTGTGGCTTCACTAAGGCTATAACGCTTTTCGGCAGTGAGGTCTAGACTTCCATGCAACCAAGCGTTAGAAGCATAAATAACGCCAACCAGTAAGCATCCAATAATAATATTTGAATATTTTTGAAACATACTTTAGATGCAGTTAGCGCTTAATAATATTTTGCTTGGTGATAAACAAACAACTAAATGTGACAGCTAAAAAATAAATGACATCATCTATTCTAACAACACCTCTACTAATACTTTTGTAATGGAATTTGAGTCCCAACACTTCTATAAAGTACCCTAATTTTCCTTCAAAAAAAGAAAGCTTACTCACTGCTTCGAAACCTGCAAATAGTAAGTAGCAAATAAATGCAGCGCCAATAAAAGCAACAACGGTATTATTTGTATAACTACTTACACAAATACCGATAGCTACAAATACGCCAGCTAATAAAAATAATCCCAAATACGAACCGGCAGTAGCACCCATATCAATACCACCCACTACAGATAGCGACTCTACGGCAACGCCATATAGTAAAGTTGGCAGGAGTAAACAAAGTACAACGAGCAGCGCACCAACGTATTTTCCATACACGAGTACCGCAGGACGAATAGGGAGTGTTTTAAGTAATTCAAAAGTGCCCGACTTATATTCTTCGGAAAAACTGCGCATGGTAATGGTGGGTACCATAAAAATGAGTAGCCATGGAGCAATATTAAAAAAACCGGCAAGGGTTGCATAACCCATATCCAAAATACTGGTGTCAGGAAAAACAAATAAAATAAGGCCTGTGAGAAGTAAAAAAAGGCAGAGTGCCAGGTAGCCTGTTAGGCTTGTAAAAAACTGCTTCCACTCTTTGAGGCTAATATTTAGCATGGCCCAAAACTAATTGTTCTTAGCCAATCTTAAAAAGTAAAAAGTTAAATTATACAGAAAAGCTTTCCCCACAGCCACAACTGCGGCTCGCATTGGGGTTATTGAAATAAAAACCTTTGCCATTGAGGCCATCGGAAAAATCAAGCTCTGTATTAACGAGGTATAAAAAGCTTTTGAGGTCGGTTACTACCTTAACCCCATTGTCTTCAAAAACTTGATCCATGGGTTTTACCTCGTTGTCAAAATCAAGTTTGTAACTAAGACCAGAGCATCCACCACCAACGACACCTACACGCAAAAAATAACTACTATCGCCAGTAATGCCAGCATCCTCCATCAGTTGTAAAACCTTGGACTTCGCCTTTTCGCTAACATAGATTGTATTTTCGGTAGCTACCATTTGGAAATGAATGCTCGGTTAAATATGATTAGTGAACGCCTTTTTCTTCAAACTGTAATGCTTCTAAACCGTTTTTAGTGCGGTAGTCATTGATAGCTGCTTTAATAGCATCTTCAGCTAATACAGAACAGTGAATTTTTACTGGCGGTAAATTTAATTCTTCTACTAGATCCATGTTGTCAATAGCAACAGCTTGATCTACAGTTTTACCTTTTAACCACTCGGTTGCAAGTGATGAAGAAGCAATAGCAGAGCCACATCCAAAGGTTTTGAATTTAGCATCGGTAATTACACCTGAAGCGTCGTCTACTTCAATTTGTAAGCGCATAACGTCGCCACATTCTGGAGCACCAACTAAACCGGTACCTACATTCTTTTTTGCTTTATCTAAAGTTCCTACGTTTTTAGGATTGCTATAATGATCAATAACTTTTTCTGAGTATGCCATATTTTTATTTTGAAAGGGTAAAAATAATAATTTTATAAATTAATGGTGCGCCCATTCGATAGAATCTAAATCGATACCTTCTTTGAACATTTCCCAAAGTGGGCTCATTTCACGAAGTTTTAAAACCGTATCGGTAACAGCTTTAATGGTATAATCAATTTGTTCATCGGTGGTAAAACGTCCAAGTCCAAAACGAAGTGAACTGTGTGCTAAATCATCTCCTAAACCTAACGCTTTTAATACATAGCTAGGCTCTAGTGATGCAGAAGTACAAGCAGAACCAGAAGAAAGTGCAATGGTTTTATTAAAGCCCATCATTAAGCCTTCTCCTTCTACATATTTGAAAGAAATATTTGCAACGTGTGGTAAACGGTGCTCGGTGCTACCATTTACATATGATTCATCTATTTGCGTTAAAGCCGCTTCTAGCTTATCTCTTAGCTTGCTTAAGCGTTCAGCGTCTGCAGCCATTTCTAGTCTTGCAAGTTCACATGCTTTACCAAATCCAACAATACCTGGAACGTTTAAAGTACCGCTACGCATACCTCTTTCGTGTCCGCCACCGTCCATTTGGGCAGTAACTTTAACACGTGGATTTTTACGACGAACATAAAGTGCACCAATTCCTTTAGGACCATACATTTTATGCGCCGTAAATGCCATAATATCGATACCGTCTTCGTTTACGTCTACTGGAATTTTACCTACTGCTTGCACCGCATCAGAGAAAAATAATACACCATGCTTTTTAGCAATAGTGCTAATTTCTTTTACCGGTTGCACCACACCAATTTCGTTGTTGGCGTACATGATGGCAATTAAAATAGTGGTAGGCTTAATAGCTGCTTCTAATGCTGTTAGGTCAATTAAACCATTAGCAGCCACTGGAAGGTAAGTTACCTCACCACCTAAGTGCTCAATATGTTTACAGGTATCTAAAACCGCTTTATGCTCGGTAGTACAAGTAATGATATGATTTCCTTTGCTGGCATACATTTCGTAAACACCCTTGATACCAAGGTTGTCACCCTCTGTAGCGCCCGATGTAAAGATGATTTCTTTAGGGTCGGCACCAATCAATTTAGCTACTTGCTCACGTGCATAATCTACTGCTTCTTCTGCCTCCCATCCAAACGGGTGGTTACGGCTTGCTGCATTACCAAAATGCTCGGTAAAATAAGGAATCATCGCCTCTAAAACCCTTGGATCCATTGGGGTTGTGGCGTTATTATCTAAGTAAATAGGTAACTTCAACATAATATTCTGAAATTTGCTTGTCTTATAAACACGAAAGTACTGCAATAGGTTTATAATTGCGGGTCAAAAGGGGGTCAAAACCTCATTTTTTCTCAATTCGTAAAAGCAAAAAACGGCTTGTCATGAAAAAAATCGAACATATTGGTATCGCGGTCAAAAATTTTGAAGTTTCCGTGCCATTATACGAGAAAATATTAAACACAATTTGCTACAAACAGGAGCTCGTGGCTTCTGAAAAAGTAAATACTGCCTTTTTTAAAGTGGGCGACAGTAAAATTGAACTGGTATGTTCCACTGATCCTGAAGGGGTTATCGCTAGATACATCGACAAAAAGGGGGAAGGCATCCATCATATTGCCTACGAAGTGGAGGATATTTACGCTGAAATGGCCCGAATGCAAGGGGAGGGCTTTACCCTACTCCAAGAAGCGCCCAAAAGAGGAGCCGATAATAAATGGGTTTGCTTTTTACACCCTAAAGATTCTGGGGGTGTGCTAGTAGAATTATGCCAAGAAATTATTGAAGCGAAATAGTGTCTTCATGTAATGGCGCAAAAAAACAGCGCGCTTACAGTGCTAATTTTTCTACGGCTACCTGCGCCGCTACTTGACTCGCATCTTTTTTATTGTAGCCCTTTCCTAACGCAATCACTTCGCCGTCGATGGTAACATGAATGGTAAAAAGTCTGCGGGTTCCTTCCATCTTTTCTTCTACGAGTTCAAAGTCTAATAGTTTGCCGTTTTTGCTAGCCCAGCCTATTAATTTATTTTTCAAATTAATATCGATCTGTTCTAAATCGTCCACAAACATGTGTGGTATCACAATTTGTTTGAGTACCCAGGCCTGCGTTTTAATATATCCTTGATCGAGGTAAACCGCTCCCACCAAGGCTTCTAGCGTATTACCAAAAATTTGACTTCCTTTTAAAGCGTTGTCAAATTTATTGTACATCGTTAATTTTCGAAGCCCCATTTTTAAGGCAACATCATTGAGTTGTTGCCTGTTTACCATTTTGCTGCGCATCTCTGTTAAAAATCCTTCGCCTTTGTAGGGGTATCTTTTAAATAAATAATCGGCAACAACAGCACTTAACACAGCGTCTCCTAAATATTCTAAACGCTCATTGTTTGCTTCTGCCGTTTCTTTCACAGAACGGTGGCTTAATGCAGTAGAATACAGCAGTAATTTACCTGGTTTAAAACCAAGCACGTTTCTTAATTGCTGATCAAAACTATTTGATGAAGAAGATGAAAAAAGTTGCTTAAAAAATTGCACAACTTAAGCTATGAATTTTTTGACAATCACACAAGCATTGTGTCCACCAAATCCAAACGTATTGCTTAATGCCGCGTTCACCACTCTTTTTTGAGGGGTATTGAATGTGAAATTAAGTCTTGGATCTAGGGTTGGATCGTCTGTAAAATGGTTGATGGTAGGCGGAACAATATCATGAATTACCGATTGGATACATGCAATGGTTTCAATAACACCAGCAGCACCAAGGCAGTGACCTGTCATTGATTTTGTAGCCGAAATATTTAAGTTGTATGCGTGCTCACCAAATACACCTGTAATGGCTTTTGTTTCGGCGCCATCACCAAGCGGTGTTGAAGTTCCGTGCGTATTGATATAATCAATTTCCTCGGGCTGCATATCTGCATCTTTTAGTGCAGCGCGCATAACGTTTAATGCACCTAGTCCTTCTGGATGTGGAGCCGTTAAATGGTAAGCATCGGCAGTTGCACCACCGCCAGCAATTTCACAATATATTTTGGCACCACGTTTTATAGCGTGGTCATAATCTTCTAAAATAAGGGCACCTGCAGCTTCTCCCATTACAAATCCATCTCTGTCTTTGTCGTAAGGGCGGCTGGCAGTTGCTGGGTCATCGTTGCGCTCACTCATGGCTTTCATGGCGTTAAAACCACCAATACCTGCTTCACCAATTACGGCTTCGGCACCACCGGCAACAACGATATCTGCTTTCCCTAATCTGATGGTGT
Source organism: Sediminibacterium ginsengisoli (assembly GCA_945860335.1). GTDB lineage: Bacteria > Bacteroidota > Bacteroidia > Chitinophagales > Chitinophagaceae > Sediminibacterium > Sediminibacterium ginsengisoli_B. Next base: position 17,970 of record CAMAQW010000007.1, read on the forward strand.
CTACCGCGCAAACAATACCATTGGTACTAGATGCACAAGCACTCACCACTGCATAGTTAGGACCTCTAAATCCATGACGCATGGAAATTTGTCCGGCAGCAATATCTAAAATCATTTTTGGAATAAAGAAAGGATTGAAACGGGGTGTTCCATCTCCTGCGGCGAAGTTTAATACTTCTTCTTGAAAAGTTACGAGACCACCAATGCCACTTGCAAAAATGACACCTACACGGTCAGGATCTACATTGTCTTTTGTGATACCCGAATCTGCAACAGCTTGATCGCTGGCAACAAGGGCAATTTGTGCAAAACGGTCTAATTTTCTAGCTTCTTTACGATCCATAAATTGGGTAGGATCAAAGCCCTTAATCTCACACGCAAAACGTGTTTTAAATTTAGAAGCGTCAAAAAGAGTAATAGGTGCTGCCCCTGAAACGCCCGCTAATAAATTGTTCCAATAATCATTGAGATTATTACCAATAGGTGTTAGCGTACCAATTCCTGTAACAACAACTCTTTTAAGTGCCATAACTTAAACCTGATTAAGTGATAATCCGCCTTTCAAAGCGGTAAACTTTAGAAAGGCGGATTAAAAAAAATTATTCCTAAATAGAATGCTTATTTAGCGTGCTCTTCCAAGTAGGCAACAGCTTGGCCAACTGTAGTAATGGTTTCAGCCTGCTCGTCTGGAATAGAAATGTTGAATTCTTTTTCGAATTCCATAATTAATTCAACGGTATCGAGTGAATCTGCACCGAGGTCATTGGTAAAAGAAGCTTCATTTGTAACTTCAGCTTCGTCTACGCCTAATTTGTCAACGATGATTTTCTTAACTCTTGTTGCGATGTCTGACATTGTAAAAGGTTTTGTTTACGGCGCAAAAATATACTTTTTGTTAAATAACCAATCTTTTCGGACATTTTTGTTTCCACAGGCCCGCAGCTCAATTATGCACAAACCTAGAACTAGCGCCTAAAATCATGAAAATCATGCCTATATTGTAGCTAAACCTCACAATATGTCTTTAAAAATAATTGAATTTGGATCTCCTTCATACCAGAAAATGGTGGATTTAAGGTTCCAAATACTGCGTCATCCACTTGGTTTAACCTTTGACCAGGCCGATTTGGACAAAGAAAAGGATGACATTTTAATTGGTTTTTTTGAAGATGATGACTTGGAAGGCTGTTGTATTTTAACACCAGACAATAAAACGAACATCCGTTTGCGTCAAATGGCAGTGGTTTCTGGACTACAAGGAAAAGGAATTGGACGGGTTATTATGAATTTTGCCGAAAATGTAGCCCGCGATAGAGGCTATAAAGTATTACATATGCATGCCCGAAAATCGGCGGTAGGCTTTTACGAAAAACTAGGCTATGAGATTGTAGGCGATGAATTTGAAGAAGTCACCATCCCGCACTACGAAATGCAAAAAACCTTATAAAGTTTAGGTACCAATTTTTTTATTGAGTAACCCCCTCAGTTCATGACGCATATCTTCGGTCATGCCTTCTTTGGGGACAATAAAAAAAGATTTAGCATCAAAATACAAATGAAAGAAATGTGGGCTTTCAAAAAATTTTGAAAACTTTTGCCAGTCCCAGTTAACAGTTCCTCTGTCATTACTAAGGCTCACCTGCATATCGGTAAACAAAATGGTAAAAGTATCTTTAAAGGTGGCTGCTTTTTTATAAATAGAATGTGGCATGATGTACCAAAATGTAACCATCATCACAAGCCATAAAAGCGATCCCAACAAAAAAGGTTCTGGCCTAATTTTTTTTGAATAAAATAGTGCAGCAGATACAATCGCAAAAACATTGATCAGTATCACGAGTAATTTAATGGCCCTGTCTTGAACAAAGTGATAACGCACACCTTGGATCACTTTATTTTTCTCGTAACTAAATGAATGCTGCATATTTGGAATAGATTAGGCCAAAAGTAACTAATTTTAATTATGTCAGACACTACGCTACATAAAATAGCTACTACACTAGGGCTCAGTATTTCAACCGTATCTCGGGCGCTTAAGGGACATCCAGATATTTCGGTGCAAACCAGAAAAAAAGTACTGGCAGCAGCTGCTAAACTAAATTATTCTCCCAATCCAAATACGGTGTACAACGCCATTAGAAGTAGCCATTTCATAGCACTCTTTATACCAGTTAAGCCTTCAAACTATTTTCAAAGTTTTTTACATACGGCCAATCAGTTAGCAGAAAACGCAGATTATAGTTTACTGGTTTTGCCACTTACAAATAATACAGTTAGCACTACTGCACAAATAAAATTTTGCAAACAAAATAAAGTACACGGCATTATTATATGCCAAGATCCACTACAAGCCCCCAATCCAAAATTTAAAAAAATAAAAGAGTTGGGTATTCCTGTTATTATAGTTGGAGGCAACCTTCCAAGTACAGGGGTGCATTATTTTAAAGAAGATATTGAGCCGGTAGCCACTCTCGTTGCACAAAAAATAGTAGCAAAAAATAAAAAGCAAATTCTAGCCGTTTTTGATGAAAGCACCGCACAAAGAACAGAGCTTATTTTAAACGCTTTTATAGATAAAGTTTCAGCTCACGAAAATAATATTAGTGTGGAGTATGCCGCATCCACCTCAGAAGCATTTTCGCTTTGTAAACGCGCGATAGCACAAAATAAATATGATGCCATTTTTTGTATGAACGATGCACTCATACTTGGCGCCTGGCAGGCTTTACAAGCTACTCCATCTCCTATAGATTTGTTTGGTATGAGTGAAACTGGGATGCCGAGTCTACTGCCACCCACTATTTCCTATGCCTATTATAGTGGCGAAGCAGCTGCCACAGAAACAATTGGGCTGATGCTTAAAATTATGCGAGAAAAAACACCTGCCACCGAAAATAGCCGCAGCATTTCATGGCAAGAGCGTAAAGCCTAATTTTTATTGCAGCATTTGCATTTTTAAACTTCTAAAAGACACTTCATGGCCATGGTCTTGAAGGAGTAGTCGACCTTTTGGCGCCATACCAAAATTAGGCCAGTTGGCATATTTACTTTTTGCCACCAGTGCATAAAAATATTGTTCGCCTCTTTTGTATTCGAGCATTTTCCAACCGTTTAAATAATGCGATACGGTGCCGTCTTTTGTTACTTTAACCATACCCCTATTCCATTCGCCAATTTTACGGCGCGCGCGGTTTTCTTTAACAGCAGGTATTAAATCATAAAGCGACCCAAGCGTTCTATTTCCAATCGACCCTAATTTAGCGTCAGGGTGCAGCGCGTCATCGAGTATCTGATATTCTAAACCAATGGCAGAACCCGCATTGTTTTCTTTTTCTGTAACAAAATATTTTACGCCGCTATTAGCACCAGCTGTTATTTTAAAATCAAACTGAAAAATAAATGCATCGTATTCTTTTTCAGATACAATATCGCCACCATTGGTAGCCTCTCCACCATCCCCTGGCTGCACCGTTAAAATGCCATCCTGTGCTTTCCACCCTTTATCCGGGAAACCTGGCTTGTATGCACCTCTCCATCCGCTTGTCGTTTTACCATCAAATAATAAATGGACCCCTTGCATTTTTTCTTGCTCCGACACATGATTGGGTAGTAGGTTTACCACAAAGATCGGCTCGAGTGGTGTGGCCTTTAAATTGGTGGTTTGAATCTTAATATTTCTCCATCTAATTTTTTTATTTGCTTCTTCAGGCTTACCAATAGAGTGTACTTGAAGTGCAATAAATCCAGAAGCTGTTACATCATCCACTAAACTAGCTACCGGTTTTCCATTTAAAAAAGTACGGATGGTATTTCCAATACATTCTATCCGACAAGTATTCCATGCCTGAAATTTAAAGAGCGTTTTAGCTGGCTCGTTATACGACACCGGGTACAACCAATCTCTGCGACTCTCATCATATATGCCGGCTGTCCATGCCCTTGGTGAAGGATCAATTTCGTATTGATATCCATGTACCCTGCCATTTAAATAATCAGGTTTACTTTCACTTCTAAATTGAATACCAGAATTCATCATGTCGTCTAATTTGAATTCTAGTTCTAGTATAAAATCACCGTAATTTTTTTCCGTTACTAAAAAAGAATTGGGCTCTCCTAAAACAGTGGAACCAACAATCTCTCCATTAACTACCTCGTATTTTGCCTTTCCATTTAATGGCTTCCAACCTGTTAAGTCTTTCCCATTAAAAAGTGAGGTCCAATTCCCTCCTTTTTTGGTTTGAGCTACCATGGGTGCTATCATAAAAGCACATAAAACAGTGGTAAGAATGGCGGATTTAAGTGTTTGCATAACAAGGGTTTAGCGTATAATAATGGAATGCCTCAGCTAATTTATAGCTTTAGGTGGAAGACATCTAATAAAATTTGCGGTAAATACATGGCCCTAAACAGGGGCAAAAACGGGGCTTGGCCAACAAAAGTGCTAGCTTGTTAAGATATGCCTTTGAAGGTTTCAAAATGTAGGTTACTCATAGTAGATCATGACGAAGTAAACAGGGCTTTACTTCACTTTTTGCTGCAATCTTTTGATTGTATCACCGCAGACGCCATTAATGGTGAAGAGGCCATGCGGCAATTAAACCTGGGTAAAAATATTCCAACCATCATGCTACTTGACCTTAATATGCCCATCATGGATGGATACGCGGTTATTAAGGCTGTTAAAAACAATAAAGAAGCGTACCCATTTACCCGCATCATTGTAGTTAGCGCTTCGAGTTACGAGCATTTTATAAAAAGAGAAGACGCCTCTAGTATTAGTGGGTACATCCAAAAGCCCATCGATAAAAATAAACTACTGGCATTATTAGCAAGCACAGCCACTGAAGTGATTGAACAGCAACAATTAAAAGTTAGATAACCATGGGGGATTCTATGAATTTGATACATGCATTACAACAAGAAAATGATTTTTTTAAGCAACTGCTTTTTAATATCCCAGCTGACATTGCCATTTTTGATACAGACCATAAATATTTATATGTAAACAAACTAGCCCTTTCTAAAGGAGATACGAGGGGTTGGATTATTGGTAAAGATGATTTCGAATACTGCAGCGCGTATAACAAGCCCATGGAACTTGCCATTAACAGAAGATCCTACTTTACAGAAGCACTAGCGGAAGGCATACAAGTAGAATTTGAAGAAATCAATAAAGACAAAGAAGGCAAGCCCGTTTTTAACCTTCGGAAATTTTTTCCGGTAAGAGATCGAAACGGCAACCATGATTTTGTAATTGGGTATGGTATTAATATTACCAACATCAGAAATCGTGAAAAGCTACAAAAAGAACGTGAAAAAGACTTTAGGCATTTAATTGATGCCATGGAACAACTCGTTGTTGTTTGTACCCACGAAGGGCAGTTAACCTATACCAATCCCATGTGGAAACAAACTTCAGGCAACGATTCAAAAAATATTTTTGACATTATTAAAAGTAGTGGTAGTCATTTTTTGAAAAATTTTAAATCCTATGCTGCCTCCGAACAATACGCTTATTCTAACAAGGTAGCCTGGCTATTAGATGCCCAAAAAAAGAAAGTGAGACTTAGTTATCATTTCACAAAATTTACCGATTACAATACCAACAAACTACATGTGGCTGTGTTTTTTACCAATATCACTGATATTATAAGAGCAGAGCAGGAACATCAAAAAGCAGAACGTGCAGCCCGCAGACT
>CAMAQW010000008.1 GCA_945860335.1 Sediminibacterium ginsengisoli
TATATAAATAATGGCGCAGCTAACACCGTTGTAATTGGTGCACACTATGATCACCTAGGTTACAACGAAGATAAAAATGCATTAGACACCGGGCATGTTATTCATAACGGCGCAGACGATAATGCCAGTGGTACCGCTGCTTTGCTCGAAATAGCAAGGTTATTAAAACAAAAATCACCGCAGCGTCATAATTATTTATTCCTCCATTTTTCGGGAGAAGAATTGGGGCTTTTGGGAAGTAAATATTGGATAGAAAATCCGACAACAACTGCTCCCATCAATTATATGATAAACATGGATATGGTAGGGCGTTATGATACTTCTCATAAATTAACGGTAGGTGGTTATGGTACGTCTAGTAAATGGAGTCAAATTTGGAAAGCGTTATCAACACCACTTGTTGTAAAATTTGATAGTACAGGTAGTGGCCCTAGTGATCATGCTAGTTTTTATAGAGCAGGTGTTCCGGTTCAATTTTTCTTTACGGGAAGTCATCCCGATTACCACAAAGCTTCAGATGATGCAGATAAAATAAATTACGAAGCCACTGCAAATATTGTAACACTCGCTTATCAAATGATAGGTATCACAGATAGTTTGCCTAAACTAGAGTTTATTAAAACTACAGAGCCTCAAATGGGCCGTAGCACTAAGTTTACGGTGAGTTTAGGTGTTATTCCAGATTATGGATATAGTGGTACGGGCATGCGTATTGATGGTGCAAGCCCGGGTAAACTCGCGGAAAAATTAGGCTTGCTAGCAGGTGATATATTACTACAACTAGGCGATTATAAATTTGTAGACGTAAATAGTTACATGCAAACCCTTAGCAAGTTTAAAAAAGGAGACCAAACTACGCTACGCATAAAACGTGGTGCTGAAGAAATAAGTTTTTCCGTTTCATTTTAATTCATGCATTAAATAATTGGTATGAAACTCAAACTAAATATTGATGAACTTAACGAAGACTTTTTTGATGATACGCGTTTATTAGGCATCATTGCGCCTATCAAAAGTCATCAATTTTGTTTGCAATTGAATAATCAATTGGGGCATCAGTTTAGACTCAATCCGGCCATCGAAATTCATCTAAAGAAAAAAGAGCGTAGTTATTATTTTAGTATTTACGAATCCAAAGAACCCAATAGTTTTTTAGTACACTATTTATACCACAACCATTGCGATGGTGAATATTTATTACCAGAGTTTAGGCACATGGATTTTTTGTGGCTCACAAAAGGCGATTTTGTAGATGATGAAAAATGCAATTGGATCAAGCAAACCGTAAAAGCGCTCAATGGTGTTCAAATGGTAGCAGAGCTTACCAATGAGCAAATTAAAAACAAAGGAAATATGGTTTTTTAGCGTTTGGTTTTATCACTTAATTTTTTACCACTACTACTTTTTCACCCGCAGCTTCTAATACACCAATGGGTTCGATAAATGCCTCGAGACCATTTTTTGTAAATACATCTTTTATGATGTCTACTGCAGTAGGATCTACGGCTACCAGTAAACCTCCATTTGTTTGTGGATCCGGTAACATGTTAAATGCTTCCATGACATTTACACCCGGATCAAAACTTGTTTTTGTACTATAGCAATTCCAGTTTCGGTACGTGGCATCAGGCACCATGCGATTGGCTAAATATTTTTTAGCAGCTTCTATCATTTTGATTTTCGAATAATTAATATGTGCACTAAGCCCACTTCCTTCGGCCATTTCAATTAAGTGGCCAAGTAGTCCAAAGCCAGTGATATCAGTAAGTGCATGTACTTCTGGTATGCCACCCAGTATTTCACCAATTTTATTCAGTGTTATTAACTGCTCAATAAATGGTGCAAGGTCTTGTGGTTCTAAAGCGTCTCTTTTTTGTGCGGTTGCTAAGATGCCAACACCAATTGGTTTTGTAACAAAAAGCACATCACCCAGTTTTGCCGTATTGTTTTTTTTCAGATTTGCAATAGGTGTAATGCCTGTTACTGCTAATCCAAAAATAGGTTCGGTGCTATCAATACTATGTCCGCCCGCGAGTGGAATGCCTGCTTCTGCACAAATGCTTCGAGCGCCCTCTAACACTTCTGCAGCAAGGGCTGCAGGAATTGTATTCACTGGCCAACCTAGTATGGCAATAGCCATCAGTGGCTTTCCGCCCATGGCATACACATCACTAATGGCATTGGCGCTTGCAATTTTTCCAAAGGCATGTGCGTCATCAACAATGGGTGTAAAAAAATCGGTGGTGCTAATAATGGCTTGACCATTACCCATATCATAAGCAGCTGCATCGTCTTTACTTCCGTAGCCAACGAGTAAATTTTTATTTTCAATTTTTGGTAACGAAGAAGCTAGAATTGTTTCTAATACCGCTGGTGCAATTTTACATCCGCATCCAGCGCCATGAGAAAACTGTGTCAATTTTATGGTTGAAGACATGTTGTTGTTTTTAGTTTATGATAACCACTGTATAGCACCTAGGGCATGCGATTGTTTGATTCCATTTTCTGTTTCAGTTTCTAAATACCCATTTGATAAAACCCTACAAATAGTAGCGGTTATTTTTTGACCCTCAATTTCTAGATGCACCCTCTCCCCCTTCTTGTAAAGTACATTGTTATAGAGCGCAAGCAGGGTGTCAGGTCCTTTATCTACTGCTATTTGCCAAGCGGCTTCTATAAAGCCACATAGTTCTTTTGCAAGTGCGGGTATCAGAAATGTTTTGCCTGTAATTTGTTTGAGTGAAACGGCTTTGTGAAGCCCCGTTCCAAACTCTGTTTGGTTGATATTTACGCCCATTCCTGCAATACTCCACTGCCAGATAGGACCTCTAAAACTGTTTTCAATTAAAATACCCGCTGCCTTTCTGTCACGCCAATAGATATCATTGGGCCATTTGATGCTTGTTTCATCACCGGCATATGCAACAAAAAAGTTAAAACATCCAACAGCCACAAGCATACTCACCACATGTGGTTCTAGTTCTAAACCATCAAAAACAAGCTTTTTTGGGTCCAAAACCACCGATAATAGGATATTTTGACCCGTTTGAGCCTCCCAAACCTTTCCCATTTGACCTTTTCCGGCCCATTGTTTTTGCGCAAGATAAGCAGCGCCATGCCCGGCCAAGTTTGTCTTAACTTGGTTCATGGCATAGATGTTGGTACTATCTACTTCAGTTAATTCTGTAAATGGTAAACCGATGGGTGTATTTAAGCCTGCTGAAGCCAAAGAATTAGTATTTTTGACGAAGTTACAAGAGCTACGTCTAAATCAAATTATTAATCACTAAATAACTGTATTGTTGGAACCCCTTTCTGTATTAAAAAATCGACCAAAAAGTACGATTACCCGGTTAACGAAAAGCTCAAAAATTCTAAAAACGATCATTAATGCCATTTTAGATAAAAAAGGTGAGCATATTGTAAGTTTAGATCTTCGCAAAATTGAAGAAGCTGCAGCCGATTTTTTTATTGTTTGTCAAGCTTCCAGCACCACACAAGTCCGCGCTATTTGTGACCACATCGAAGACGAGGTAAAACAAGCATGCGGCGAAAATCCCTACAAACACGAAGGACGAAAAGCTTTACAGTGGGTAATCATTGATTACGTTAATGTAGTGGTGCACGTGATGCATCCAGAAGCGAGAGAATTTTATAAATTAGAAGAAATGTGGAGTGATGCTGTATCACAAATCCACGAATAATAGAAAGTATATGTCAGAAGAGAAGCAACCAAAATTTAATTTTCAAGACAAAGGTAAAGGCGGCAAGAAAGGTCCTAAGTTCAATATCTATTGGATTTATGGCGTAGTTATCGTTGGCCTGTTGGTGTCTCAGTTAATGAATTTTTCGCCAGAATTAAAAAAGACCACGGAGCAGGAGTTTAAACAACAAATGCTTTTAGCAGGTGATGTTACCAAACTTGATTTTGTAAAAAACAAAGATGAAGTTCAGGTGTACATTAATGGCGATAGTCTTAAAAAAGAATTCTACGTTAAAAAATTTGGCGTGGTATTACCTAAAGAAAAAGTAAAGGGAGCACCATTATTTGTTTTTGAAGTTTTGGATTGGAAATCATTTGACGAAAATTTACAAAAATTTACAGATCAACATCAGTTGCCAGAAGTTAAAAGAGATATTGTAAAAGCTGCAGATTGGATGGGCGGCGTACTTCAATCTATTTTTACGCTTGTAATTATAGTAGTGGTTTGGTTACTACTCATGCGTAAAATGAGCGGCGGTGCTGGTGGTCCAGGCGGTGGCGCTGGTGGTATTTTTAATATTGGAAAATCAAAGGCAACCTTATTTGATAAGGGTGCTAAAGTAAATATCAATTTTGGAGACGTTGCAGGACTTGACGAAGCCAAAGTGGAAGTGATGGAGATCGTTGACTTCTTAAAAAACCCAAAAAAGTATACCGCACTTGGCGGTAAAATTCCAAAAGGTGCATTACTAGTAGGTCCTCCAGGTACTGGTAAAACATTGCTTGCTAAAGCCATGGCTGGTGAAGCACAGGTTCCTTTCTTTAGTTTAAGTGGATCTGATTTTGTGGAGATGTTTGTAGGTGTGGGTGCAAGTCGTGTGCGTGATTTATTCAAGCAGGCTAGAGAAAAAGCGCCTTGTATTATTTTTATCGATGAAATTGATGCGATAGGTCGTGCACGTGGTAAAAATGCCATGATGAGTAATGACGAACGTGAAAACACCTTAAACCAACTATTAGTTGAAATGGATGGTTTTGGTGGTGACACGGGTATTATTATTTTAGCCGCAACCAACAGACCAGATGTATTAGACTCTGCGCTTTTAAGACCGGGACGTTTTGATCGCCAAATTTCGATAGACAAACCAGACGTTAAAGGCAGAGAAGAAATTTTTAAAGTGCATCTTGAGCCTATTAAAATTTCTGAAGCACTTGATTTACATAAACTAGCAGAACAAACACCAGGATTTGCAGGTGCTGATATTGCAAACGTTTGTAACGAAGCTGCACTAATTGCTGCACGAAAAGGAAAAGAATCTGTAGAGATGATTGATTTCCAAGATGCCATTGACCGTGTAATTGGTGGGCTTGAAAAGAAAAATAAAATTATAGCGCCGCACGAAAAATCTATTATCGCTTACCACGAAGCAGGTCATGCTGTTTGTGGTTGGTTTTTAGAGCATGCGTATCCGCTTTTAAAAGTTACCATCGTACCTCGTGGTACAGCAGCACTTGGTTATGCGCAGTATACCCCAACCGAGCAGTACCTCTACAATACCGATCAGTTAATGGATCAAATTTGTATGACACTTGGTGGTAGAGCAGCAGAAGAAATATTCTTTGGAAAAATTTCTACAGGTGCTTCTAACGACTTGCAACAAATTACGCGTATTGCTTACAGTATGGTTACTGCATATGGTATGAATAGCAAAGTGGGTAATGTGAGTTATTACGATCCTTCTCAAGAAAATACCTTTACCAAACCTTATAGCGAGGAAACTGGTAAAATTATTGACCACGAAGTGCGTGGTATTATTGAAGACGCTTACCAGCGAACACTTCAATTACTTCGTGATAAAAAAGAAGCGGTTGAAATTTTAGCAAAAGAATTACTTGCAAAAGAAGTGTTGCATAAATCAGATGTTGAAGTTTTAATTGGCAAAAGACCTTTTGAAGAAAAAAAGATTGTTGAAGTAGAAGCTTCACCTGAAGTTGCAATCACAGAGGAAGCTGCTCCAGCAGTAGAAGCGCCTGCTCCTGAAGCGCCTGCTGCAACTGACGATCAAAATACAACATCAACATCTATTTAATAGCTTAAGGATGGCAAAAAGCGCAAGAGAAAATATTTTACAAAAGATAAAACAGGCACTGGCGAAGCCAGTGCCTGTGCCATTTTCGGCGGTTGATACGGTTTCCACAACATACCCCACCACCAAAGAAGACTTGTCGGTTTTGTTTGCCGAAAACTTTTCTGGCTTACAAGGCAAGTTTGCATTTTGTGCCAGCGAAAAAGAACTTGCTTCACAGTTAAGCATGCTTTTTATTCAGCGCAATTGGAAGCAAACTTATTGCCGCGAAAATGCTTTAATTGAAATGTTAACCAAAGCTGGTTTTGGTGGCATGCAATCAGAAGATTTAGAATATTGTGATGCGGCTATTACCAGTTGCGATAACCTAATTGCCCGAACCGGAAGTATGATACTTTCTGCGGGACAACAAAGTGGTAGAACGGTAAGTGTGTATGCGCCTATTCATATTTGTATCGCTTACACCGATCAAGTGGTGTATGATATTTCTGATGGTTTAAAATCTATTACAAAACATTATGGCAATCAGTTGCCATCGCTTATAACGCTTGCTAGTGGTCCTAGTAGAACGGCAGACATTGAAAAAACACTGGTAGTAGGCGTGCATGGCCCTAAAGAAGTGTACTGCTTTTTAGTAGACAGAAATAATTAAAAGCACATGACAGCTACCATTCATGCTTCTTCTAGTCGTAAAATTTATTTGCTCTCGGATTTTCATTTGGGTGCACCTAATTATGATGCTAGCTTGGAGCGTGAAAAACAAGTAGTGGCGTTTTTACAATCTATCGAAGACAGTGCTGCAGCTATTTTTATTGTAGGAGATATTTTTGATTTTTGGTTTGAATATGATCATGTAGTGCCCAAAGGTTTTGTGCGTTTACTTGGCCAAATAGCCAAGCTCACAGATAAAGGGATCCCGGTACACGTGTTTACAGGTAATCACGACCTTTGGATGCGTCATTATTTTGAAGAAGAACTGGGTTGTAAAGTTTACCACGGTCCACAGGTATTTAATTTTAATGACAGAGCCTGTTACATCGCCCACGGTGATGGTTTAGGTCCTGGTGATGCGGGGTATAAGTTTATTAAAAAAATATTTACCAATCCTATTTGCAAGTGGTTGTTTAAGTGGGTGCATCCCGATATGGGAGTTGGTATCGCCAATTATTTTAGCCGAAAAAGTAGGGCAAAAACGGGTAATGCCGATGCGCAGTTTTTAGGGGAAGAAAATGAGTGGCTGATCTGTTACAGTAAAGAAATTTTACAAAAACAGCATTTCGATTATTTGATTTTTGGGCATCGTCATTTTCCACTTGATCTCACTATTGGTAATAGTCATTATATTAATTTAGGAGACTGGATTCAGAATTATACGTACGCTAGTTTTGATGGCGAAAAAATGGAAATTGACAAATGGAACAAAAAATATTAGACAACTCGGTACAGGCATACCTAATTGTTATAGGTACCATATTAGTGACCCTCATTTTTAAAAGACTCATCTCTAAATTTTTAGCGAGCAAGCTTTTTAAACTCATTACCAATAGTAAACACAATGTACCCAAACAATCTTTTTTAGATTTAGTGGTACAGCCATTAGGCACTTATTTGCTTTTAACCATTTCAATGATTGCCATTGATAAATTAAAGTTTCCGAGTGCATTTGAATTCACTGTTTATAAAACAAATACAAGACAAATTTTAGATGCGCTGATGAATGGCGCACTGGTTGTTGTATTTATTTGGTTATGCCTGCGGGTTATTGATTTTATGGCGATGGTATTGGAAGAACGTGCAAATCTTACCAAAGACCAACAAGACAATCAGCTCATTATATTTTTTAAAGATTTTTTTAAAGTCATCCTTATTATTATTGGCGTGCTGCTTGTTTTAAAGTTTTCTTTCAATAAAAATATAGGCAGCATTTTAACGGGATTAAGTTTAGTGGGTGCGGCTGTAGCTCTTGCTACGAGAGAGAGTATGGAAAATTTAATCGCCTCTTTTATTATCTTTTTTGACAAGCCCTTTACGGTTGGCGAGCAGGTAAAAGTAAATGGATTTACAGGCACCATAGAAAAAATTGGACTCAGAAGTACACGTATTCGCACCAACGAAAAAACTTACATTTCTGTGCCTAACAAACAAATGGTGGATACCATTGTAGACAATATTAGTTTACGCACGCAGCGAAAAACCGATTTGCAACTTGAGCTTTCATTAAGTGCATCAGCTGGTACATTGCAAACTTTACTAACCGCGATGCGTAGTTATTTAAGTACGCAAAAAATCGATAGTTTTCAGGTGCACTTGCATGATACTGGAAAACAGGCACATATTGTGATGGTAGAATATTTTTCATCAGCTGCCGATGAGCACGAAGCTTACTTAATGCTTCGAGAAAAAATAAATATGGCTTTGATTGAAATCTTAGAAGCGCACAAAATAGAATTAGCGGCTTCAAGTACCGACGTTGTTGTAAAGCAGTCTTAACTGCTATGTGCGCATTAGCGCGATTTAAATTAGTGAAGCCCAGCCTTTAATTCCAGTAAAAAAGTCTTGAACTTTGTTAGGGTTTGTACAAGTTGTGCCTCCGTATCGGCCTGCGATTTATTTTGTTTTAAATAAGTTCTAGCCCCTTCTATCGAATATTTTTTTTGACGTAGTAGAAAATAAATGATTTGTAAATTTTTAATGTCTTCTACTCGAAATAAGCGGTCGCCTTTTCTTGTTTTGCGTGGCTTTAAAATATCAAATTCATTTTCCCAATAACGAAGTAAAGAAGTATTTACTTTAAACCAACTTGCTACTTCACTAATGGTGTAATATAGTTTTTGCGACAATACTTTTTCATCCGGGATTTCGATTAAATCAACTTCGGTATCTATTTCACTATATGATTTACGACCTCTTTTGCCAGCTATTTTTTCTATGGTAACGCGGGGTTGTCTAGGTCTTTCAACATAAACAGGCTCAACATAAGTAGGCTCAACATAACTAGGTTCTATAAAAGAAGCTTCAACGGCAACAGATTCGGTAACAAATGGGGCTTCATAAATTGCTGCTGCAACCACTGGTTCTTCAATGGCATGTGCCGGTGTTTCCACAAAAGAAGCCGCCTCTGGTATGGCCTTGGGTTTTGCCTTCTTTTTTTCTTTAACCCCTCCAATATCTTGAGCAGGGCCGCCAAATAAATCTAACTGTTGCAGTTTAGGTTGCATGTTGTAAAAGTATGATAAGTATTTAGCCTTGTAGCACCCTAATGTGCCTCCGTGGAAAAGATGTAAGTATCTTTGCATCCAATGAAAATCGCAGTCACTATAGTGGGTATCCGTGATACCAATTTTTCAAGCGTTGGTCGTTTCATTTGGAAATGGCTAGAAGGTGAAATTCATGCCCATCCGGAACATCAATTTGTTTTGCTTTCTGACATAGCACAACCAACTAGTTTTGTAGGTGCACCTAATTGTAGTTGGATTAAAACAAAATACGATCGTAACAGCTTTTTGGCAGAAAAAATCTGGTACGAAGTAACAGCGCCCAAACTGCTTACACCTATACAACCCGCTCTGTGGCTGCAATTGAGTGGCAGGTATTCGGGGCGTACCCGTATTCCTCAAATATGTTTATTCGAAGAAAATTTAACCAGGTTTCAACGCTATTTTTTTAAAAAGAACGTACATAAAGTAAAGCAGTGGCTTGTTCTAGAAAACCTGGCTTCACATCAATTAGAGGAGCAATTTGGCATATCAAAAGAGCGCATTGCATCCATTTCAATGGTTCCTTCTTCCGAAATTTATCCCATCGATTATAATTTGCAACAGATGTATAAGGGCACACACGCTGGTGGTACCGAATACTTTTTATCTGTGGCTGATGATGACAAAAGCAGCATTGAGCTCTTACAGGCCTTTTCTCAATTTAAAAAGTGGCAACAGAGTAACATGAAACTGTTATTGGTTCCCTCAAATGCAATACATCGTTCGTTTTTAGAAGAAAAATTGCGCACCTATAAGTACAGGGCCGATGTCATTGTTGTTCCGGTCGGCCTCACCGTTCATAACTGGTATCATTTGGTTTCTAGTGCTTATGCTATTGTATTATTGGGCGTTGGCGCTCCAGCTCATTTTATGTCAATGGAAGCTGCTAAAGCGGGCGTGTCTGTTATAGCTCTGGATTCGTTTGCAAAGGCAATGCATATGGAAGATAGGGTTACAAGGTATCTAGAAACTACGCCGAGCAGTATTGCCGAAGCCCTATTATTGGTATATAAAAACGAAAAAATAAAAGGGGAACGCATTCAAAATGGGCTCTTGTTCTTACAAAACATCAATTTCACCCAATCGTTCCCTTTATTTAAAGAGATATAGGCATAGCAATAACATGCTTTAGGCTTATTTTTGCAAAAACTTACTACATGATGCGTCAATCCAATATCAATATCGAAGTTCATTTAGACGAAAACAAAGTACCACAGGATATCAAGTGGAATGCCTCTGACAGTACCGCCGATATGGCACAATCTGCAAGGGCCATGATGCTGGCATTTTGGGATGCCGCTGATAAATCTGCGCTACGTATCGATTTGTGGACCAAAGACATGATGGTAGATGAAATGGCAGATTTTTACTACCAAACATTAATGGGTATGGCAGATACCTTTATTCGAGCAACCCAAGATCAGGCACTTGCAGGTGAAATGAAAGATTTTGCAAAGTCGTTTTATAAAAAATTTAGAGACAGTCAAATTCAAAAAAATAAATAATTACAATATTATGGCAACTTTAGAAGAACAAGTAATGGCGCAAATGAAAGACGCTATGAAATCAAAAGATGAAGCGTTATTAAGAGGACTACGTGCCATTAAAGCAGAAATCATTAAAGCGAAAACAGATCCAGGTGCTGGCGGTTCTATTACTACAGAAGGAGAGTTAAAGCTTTTACAAAAATTAGTAAAATCTAGAAAAGATTCGCTGACCATTTATCAGGAGCAAAATAGAGCCGATTTAGCACAAAAAGAAATCGAAGAAATTGCAGTAATTGAAAAGTTTTTACCTGCGCAACTTGATGAAGCAGCAATCAAAGAAATTGTTGCTCAAATCATTGCAACCGTTGGTGCAACTGGGCCACAGGATTTAGGAAAAGTGATGGGTGTGGCTTCTAAACAATTAGCTGGCCAAGCAGATGGTAAAGCTGTTGCAGCAGCAGTTAAAGCGGCGCTCGGTTAGTTTTACTATATTCATGTTACGCAAAAAAAGAAAACGTGGTATTAGATATTATTTGTGGCATTATTTTGATTGGAGCACTCTTTAAAGGCTATACTAAAGGCTTTATTATTGCTTTATTTTCATTTGCAGCACTTCTAATTGGATTGGCTGCTGCCACTAAACTTTCGGCAGTTGTTGCTTCAAAAATTGGACATGATACGGGGATATCTGCAAGCTGGCTTCCGTTTGCATCCTTCTTACTCATCATGATAGCTGTTACACTTATTGTTCGTTTGGTGGCTGGCATGCTACAAAAGGCCGCTGAACTGGTACTGCTTGGATGGGCCAATAAACTAGCGGGCATCTTACTTTTTGGTGCTATTTATATGACTATTTGGAGTGTGGTTCTTTTTTATGGTGACAAGCTTCATTTGATTACTGAATCTACCAAAGCCGCCTCTAAAACATACAGCTATATTGCACCTTGGGGACCTAAAGTGCTTGATACCATTGGCCAAGTAATCCCTGTATTTAAGGACATGTTTACCAGTTTAGGCGATCATTTTGAAACCCTTGGCAAACAGGTAAAATAAGTATATTATAATTCATGGTTATTTAATGCCGTGATTCCTATTAAAATCATTATTTTAGCCCTGTTCTATACATGTGCACATGAATTACGAAATTAAAGTTCAAGATAAAATTAGTTACATCGAAGAAGGTACCGGAGAGCCCTTGCTTTTATTGCATGGTCTTTTTGGCGCACTCAGTAACTTCGAACATTTAATAGAGCATTTCAGACACCGCAATAAAGTGATCGTTCCTATTTTACCGCTTTTTGATTTAGATATTTTTCATAGTACGGTAAATGGACTTGAAAACGTAGTTCAAAAATTTATTGAAGCAAGAGGATATACCGGAATACATCTATTAGGCAATTCATTGGGTGGACATGTTGGACTTGTGCACGTACTTAAGCATCCCGAAAAAATTAAGTCACTTACTTTAACCGGCAGCAGCGGGCTTTTTGAAAAAGCCATGGGTGACAGTTATCCAAAAAGAGGCGACTACGATTATATCAAAAATAAAACCGAAGAAACTTTTTACGATCCGGCTGTGGCCACCAAAGAACTAGTAGATGAAGTTTTTGAAATCACTAGAAATAGGTTAAAAGTGATTAAAATATTAGCGCTTGCAAAAAGTGCTATCAGAAGTAATTTAGGTCCCGAGTTAAGTCAAATACAACAACCTACACTTTTAATTTGGGGCAATAACGATATTGTTACACCACCTTATGTTGGTGAAGAATTTCATAAGCTCATACCAAATAGTACCCTTCATTTTGTAGACAAATGTGGACACGCTCCTATGATGGAAGTACCCGCCGAGTTCAACCAAATTTTAGAAGCATTTTTGAATCAGCTTAGCCATGCTAGCAGCACAACTCATTAATAATAGTTTTCCATCTGTTCATTTATTGGATAAAGCATCTTTTGCACTCCAGTTAATGGAGGATTATGATGTACAGCACTTGTGTGTTGTAACAGATGAAAAATTTGTGGGCATCGTAGATAAAAATACTTTGTTAGATACCCATGAAGCTGCTGTTATTGCTACGTTGCAAAACGAATTTATAGTAGCTTCTGTACACGCCGATGAACATTTTTTAGCTGGCGCCAAGCTATTATCATTACATGAATTAACCATGCTGCCTGTTGTTTCAACGACTGCAGATTTACTAGGGGTTATTACCGCAAAGCAAATGTTAGCGGTGCTAACCAGTCATGTAGGGGCTGATACGAAGGGTGGTGTTATTGTTTTAGAAATGGAACAAAGACAATATTCTTTTGGAGAAATTGCACGTTTAGTAGAAACCAATGATGCTTATGTAACACAGTTAAACACAACAACGGATCCGCAAACAGGGATGCTATTAGTGACACTTCAAATTAACCGCATCGAAGTATCTACCATTGTTGCTACATTCCAACGTTACGATTACAGTGTAAAATATTATTTCGGCGAAGAAAATTATCAAAACGAGTTGAAAGAAAATTACAATCATTTACTTTCATACCTCAATATGTAGGTGTAAACGCTTTATCTATGCGCCTACTTTTTTTTATACTTCTATTTGGTTTTTCATTAACTGCTTTTGGGCAGCAAAAAATGCCCATTGAGCGCATTGAAATCACAGGCAATACAAAAACAAAATATTATATCATTTTAAGGGAACTCTCATTTGTAAAAGGTGATTCTCTAAACGCTCAACAGTTAGGTGCTGCAATGATTCAGGGCAAGCAGCTATTGATGAACACACAACTCTTTGTGGATGTGAAAATTGATACCCTCACCTATCAAGAACAATGGCAAATTCGTGTTCAGGTTAAAGAAAGATGGTATCTACTGCCGCTTCCTTATTTTAGACTCGTAGATCGAAATTTTAATCAGTGGTGGGTAGATCAAAACAGAAGTTTAGACCGCGTTAATTATGGTGTAAAATTTATACAAAACAATGTCTCTGGTAGAAATGACAATTTAAATGTATGGCTTATAACAGGCTATAACAGACAGTTTTCGGCGCGTTACTCCATTCCATTTATTGATAAAAAACTCACCAAGGGATTTAGTGTAGGTTTTTTGCATACTACACAAAAAGAATTGAATGTTGCAACCATTAATAACAAGCAGGTGTTTTTAAGGCACAGTGCTGATGCCCGAAAAACTTGGCGTATGGATGCTTCCTATAGTTATCGTCCGGATCAGTTTAAGCGCACAACCATCAGGTTCAGTTACTTTAATGAAACCATTGCAGACACGATTTTAAAAGTGCAAAAAAATTATTATCCGGGTCAAACAACAATTCAAAAAGCACTGGATGTAAGTTACCGATATCAGTATATTAAAGTGTCTAATATTATTTATCCAACAGCTGGTTATTACACCGATCTTTTTTTTCTAAAAAGGTTTGCAACAAAGGCACAATCTCTTTTTCAACTCAGCGCTAGACAATTGTATGCTAAAAAGCTAAGCACAAAATCTTTTCTATTATTTGATGCTACTGCTGCTTATAAATCGCCCATCGATTCGGTATTTTCCAATAGTAGGCTTATTGGATATGGCGGCATGCAATTAAGAGGCCTCGAATATTATGTAGTGGACGGGACGGCAGGGATCGTTTCAAGAAATGCGTTTCATTTTAACGTTAAAAATTGGATGCTCACCAATCCACTGCCCATCAAGAACCACGAAAAAATCCCTATCAGGCTTTATTTTAAATTTTTTGCAGATGCTGGGTATGCTTATCATAAATATGCTAGTCTATCTAATAGCTTAAGTAATACGCTGTTGTACACGTATGGAGCTGGTATAGATCTGGTAAGTATCTATGATTTTGTATTTCGTGTAGAATATAGCCGCAATCAGCTGAAGCGGGAAGGTGTATATTTGCAGGGCGAATTTAATTTTTGATTTGAATAACGGCATATGAAAATTGCAATTTATAGTAGAGGTTTAGATTTGGCAACACCCAATCCGCTGGCTATTTTGCTTGAGGCTTTGGCGCCGCATGATGTTGAGATACATGTGTTTCATCAATTATTATTACATGCCGATTTACCAGCACATACAGCTAGTTCACTGATACCCTTTAAAGTTTCTGCTGATTTAGATGCCTCTATCGATTGCATGATTAGTTTAGGTGGTGATGGTACGATGCTTGACGCCGTTACACTGGTAAAAGATTCTGGCATTCCTATATTAGGTATCAATTTTGGCAGACTCGGATTTTTAGCAAGCATTAGTCCGGATGCATTACAAAGTGCTGTAGAAGCCATTGTGAATAGAACATTTGTAGTTGATAAACGTGCACTTATTCATCTTGATTCCAACGAAGGACTTTTTGGTGACACACCATTTGCACTAAACGAATTTGCAATTCATAAGCGTGATATTTCTCCAATGATTAAAATTCATACCTACATCAATGGAGAATTTTTAAATACCTATTGGGCCGATGGCCTCATTGTATCTACACCTACAGGTTCTACCGGTTATAGTTTGAGTTGCAATGGACCTATTTTATTTCCGGATGCGGCAAGTTTTGTAATTACCCCAGTGGCACCACACAATTTAAATGTGCGTCCGATTGTTATCCCTGATACCAACGTGGTTTCATTTGAAATTGAAGGAAGAGCCGACCAATTTATTTGCGCACTTGATGCACGTAAAGAAATTGTAGACAAAACGGTTCAATTGGCGGTTCGAAAAGAGAAGTTTTGCGTAAATCTTGTCCGATTAAACGAAAATAGTTTCTTGTCTACCCTTAGAACCAAGCTCACTTGGGGGCTTGATAAAAGAAATTAACATTTTTGGTATTTATTTTTGTTGCTACTTTACATGAAGCAAGCAGGCACCCATGGTAAAACAATTCATATTTAGTATCCTACTCGGATGTAGTGCTTTCACTGCAAGTGCGCAGCTGATGCAAAGTTTTGTGCACCAAGCCGAGTTTGGTATTGGAGCAGGCGCTGCCCATTATTTTGGAGATTTAAATCCGACAGCTGCTGTTAACAGACCCAAGGCAAATGCCGGTGTTTTTTTTAGAAAGCAGTTTAACAATTACATGAGTGTTAGGCTCAGTGGCGAGTATGCACTACTTGGTTATTCTGATCAATACAGCAACAATGCGGTTCAACAGCGGCGTAATTTGAGTTTTAACAGCCATGTTTGGGAGGCAGCCGTTTCTTTTGATTTTAACTTTTTTACATTCCAACCTGGGTTCGAAGATTTTAGGTTCACCCCTTATGTTGGCGTGGGCGTTGGCGCTTTTTCTTATGATCCATATGCGTTTTTAGACAATCAAAAATATTTTTTAAGACCACTGGGTACAGAGGGTCAGGGCTCTTCGGCATATCCAACATTTAAAACCTATGCTCCAATAGCGGTGTCGGTTCCGCTTACCCTAGGTGTTAAGTATGCCTTAAGTGAGCAGTTCAATGTTTTTGCCGAGCTCATGTACCGCTTTACCAACACAGACTATCTCGATGATGTGAGCGGGGTATATGCGCCAGACGCTTTTCCTACACTACCGGACGGGTCTCCTTCTCCCGCTTTTTTACTACAAGACCGCAGTTACGAAACAGGTAATCCTATTGGTATTAAGGGAAGACAAAGGGGTAATACACTGCAAACCGACGTTTTTGCAGGCCTAAAACTGGGGATTTCCTTCAATTTACAAACCTATAAGTGCCCAAAGCCTGTCCAATAAGCTGTTTTGGCTATAATTAGGCAAAGTATTCGGCGCAAACCTCTCTTTTTTCGTTAATTTTGCAGCCTATAAACCCTTTTTAACCGCATGCAGGAAGACCTTAAGCATCAAATTGATCTCACCCGTTTACCCGAACATGTTGCTATTATCATGGATGGCAATGGTCGTTGGGCAGAAGAAAAGGGCAAAGATCGTTTGTTTGGTCATTTTCATGGCGTAGAAAGTGTGAGAGATATTGTGGAAGGTGCAGCAGAGCTTGGCATTGGTTATTTGACACTGTATGCCTTTAGTACCGAAAACTGGGACCGTCCTGCAAATGAAGTAGCGGGTCTTATGAGTTTACTGGTGGATACCATCCGAAAAGAAGTTCCTACATTAAATAAAAACAACATTCGATTACAGGTAATTGGGGACAGGCAAATGTTACCTGACTTTGCGCAAAAAGAGCTTGAAGAGGCACTAGCGTTAACGGCTGCCAATACGGGATTAACCCTTGTTATGGCACTTAGTTACAGTAGTAGATGGGAAATTACAAATGCGGTTAAGCAAATAGCCATGGATGTTAAGGCAGGTAGTTTGGATCCGCAGCAAATTAACCAGGATACCATTGCTGATTATTTATGTACCAAGGGAATTCCGGATCCAGCCCTTGTGATAAGAACCAGCGGTGAATTTCGCATAAGCAATTTCTTATTGTATCAACTTGCCTATGCGGAGCTCTATTTTACCCCTATATTGTGGCCAGATTTTAGAAAGCCTAATTTATATGAAGCGATTCTAGATTTTCAGCAAAGAGAACGTAGGTTTGGGAAAACAGGTAAACAAATTCAACAGGAAGAAAAGGTGTAAACACCATATATATAATATAATTATTTAATAAGTATAGCGATTTAACAAAGACTTTTCATTATTCCCGTTAAATTGCTCCGCTTATATGAACCAAAATAGACGAAATCTGCTGTGGTGATAGATCAGCCAGCGATATAACAAATAGAAAAAGATGCAGAAAGTGTACAAATTATTAATGTTGGCAATCGTATTATCGCTCGCAATTAGTGTGGCCGGTGCACAAGAAAAAAAGGATACGGTTATTACCAATGTTGATGCAGATCTGATCAATATTTTTAACCAAAAAGCACCTAAAAAATATAAAATTAGTGCGATTAAGGTTACGGGTAATAGCTTTTTTGATGAAAACCTTTTAATCTCAATTGCCAATGTAAATGTTGGAGATGAAATTGTAATTCCAGGTGGTGATTTATTTTCTAAAGCCATCAGTAAATTATGGGCGCAAAACTATTTCTCTGACGTTGAAATTTTTATTACAAAACTAGAAGATAAAAATATTGAAATTGAAATTGCGGTAACAGAGCGTGCACGTTTATCTAACTTTTTATTTAAAGGGGTAAGTAAAAGTGACGCAGAAGATTTAACGGGTAAGACAGGACTGGTGCGCAACCGTGTGATTACCGAAAACATGAAAATTTCTGCGGTGGAAGCCATTAAAAAATTCTATGCCGAAAAAGGTTTTCAAAATTCACAAATTAAAATCATCGAGAAATCTGATTCTACTTACGAAAACACATTAATACTTGATTTCGTAATTGATAAGGGGCCTAAAGTACGTATCAATAATATCAATTTTGGAGGCAATACCGTAGAAGCCGGACTCTTAAAAAAGAAATTAAAGGAGATCCATGAAAAATCAAGACTTACTTTATTTCCTGTATTTGACGAACCAAAAATTGTTAAAACACAGCGATATACGTTTGAGCAGTACATGAAGGAGAAAGGTTTTTTAACCTTCACAAAAACTAAAAAAGTATTAGATCCTTATGCACGTATTAAATTTTCTGGTGCAAAGTTTGATACCAAAAAATACGAAGAAGACAAGGACAATATTTTAGATTATTACAACTCACTTGGTTACCGTGATGCAACCATTGTAAACGATACGGTGTATTATAATGGTAACGGGCATATTAATATTGATATCAAAGTAAGTGAAGGTCGACGTTATTATTTTGGTAACATCACTTGGAGAGGGAATACAAAATACTCCGATTCTATATTAACGGCTATTTTAGGTATCCGTAAAGGCGACATTTACAACCTAGAAACACTCAACAAAAAACTAGGTAAATCTGCTGCTGCAGAGGGTGGCGATATCAGTGGTATCTATCAAGATGATGGTTATTTGTTTTTTAATACCGACCCAGTAGAAACTGCGGTATACAATGATACCATCGATTACGAAATCAGAATTATTGAAGGTCCGCAAGCGACCATTAAAAATATTCGTATCTATGGTAACGACCGTACCAAAGAGCACGTTATTAGAAGAGAATTAAGAACCATTCCAGGCGAGAAATTTAGCAGATCTGATCTGATGCGTTCTCAACGTGAAATTGCACAGCTCAATTATTTCAACCAAGAAAAAATTGGCATTGACCCAAGACCTAATCCAGATGATGGTACCGTTGATATCAATTACACCGTAGAAGAAAAATCGAGCGATCAATTAGAGTTGAGTGCTGGTTGGGGTGGATTTATTGGACTTACCGGTACACTCGGTATTTCTTTCAATAACTTTTCTGTAAGAAATATTTGGAAGAAGCAAGCATGGGATCCACTTCCGATGGGAGAAGGTCAAAAATTAAGTTTGCGTGTTCAGAGTAATGGTAAAGCATTCCGTTCTTATAATTTCTCTTTCACCGAACCTTGGTTTGGTGGTAAAAAAAGAAATGCATTAACGGTTAGTGTATTCAATACCAAATTTGGACAAACCATTGATCCACTCACGGGTATGTTTGATCCAAATGCCGCAGATTCTAAATACATTTCTACAACCGGTGCCACCGTTAGTTTAGCAAAACAATTAAAATGGCCCGACGACTTTTTCTCACTTTCTGTTGGGTTAAACTATACACGTTACAAGCTTAGTGATTATGCTATTGATCCAAGAAACCTTCCTGGATTTGATAATGGTGTTGTAAATAACGTGAACCTTAAAATTGCATTGCAACGTTCTTCTATCGATCAGCCATTGTATCCAAAAAGCGGTTCGACCTTTTTATTTAGTGTTCAGGCTACACCACCTTATTCTTTATTCAATAAAAATATCCAAACAAGTGCCAATCCATACAAGTGGATTGAATACCACAAATGGCGTATGAATGGTGAATGGTTTGTGCCATTAGGTAGGCCTCATGGCGAAGACCGCAACAAACAATTTGTGATTAGAGCCGCTGCAAAATTTGGTTTCTTAGGCAGGTATAATTCGGAATTGGGCATGTCTCCATTTGAAAGATTCCAGGTAGGTGACGCCGGTTTAAGCAATCAGTTTGCGCTTTTAGGATTTGACATCATTGCACATAGAGGGTATCCTGTATACGAAAATTCAAATCCAAAAATCAATCCGGATCAACAAAGAGCAAGCCAATACTTTACCATATTTAATAAGTACAGTATGGAACTCAGGTATCCACTTAGTTTAAATCCGAGTAGTACCATTTATGCCTTAGGCTTTTATGAAGCAGCCAATGGTTGGTACAACTTTAAAGATTACAATCCATTTAAACTGCGTAGATCTGTTGGTTTAGGTATGCGTTTCTTCTTACCAATGTTTGGACTTTTAGGTTTTGACTATGGTATTGGACTAGATAGATACACCCCTAATGGATCTATGAAGGATGCGGCAAGATTTACCTTTATGTTAGGCTTTGAACCAGAATAATATTTAAATTAGAAGTATGAAAAAGTTATTGTTTGTGGCTTTGATGGTACTCGGTACTGCTGTTGGCGCATCAGCGCAACAACGTTATGCTGTCATTGATACCAAGTATATACTTGAACGTATTCCAGCATACAAAGAAGCAGATGCCAAACTAAAACTAGTGGGAGAGCAGTGGCAAAAAGAAATTGATGATTTGCAAGTTCAGCTCGATAAGATGTATAAAAACTATGAGTCTGAACAGTTTATGCTAACAGATGCCCTTAAAAAAAAGCGTGAAGACGAGCTTTTTGAAAAGGAAAAGCAGGTTCGTGATCTTCAGAAAAAACGTTTTGGCTATGAAGGCGACCTATTTAAAGAGCGCCAGCGCTTAATTAAGCCAGTTCAGGATAAAGTATATGATGCCATTCAAAAAATCGCTACAAGTCGTTCTTATGACTTCGTACTCGATAAAAGTGAAGGAATAACCATTATATTTGCCGACCCGAAACTTGATAAAAGCGATGACGTGCTTAAAGAGTTAGGTATAAAATAAAATTTTAAAAAGTTTAAATAAACAGTTCTAACAAAAATTCAAACACTCTCTACAATGAAGAAATTATTATTTGTTTGTGTGGTTTTAGCAGCCAGCTTACTATTCTCAAATAGCACAAACGCGCAGGTTAAAATTGGTTACTTTGATGAGCAAAGTTTATTAAGCCTGTTTCCAGATATTCAAAAAGTGGATACCATCATTAACAATTTCGTTAAAGATTCTTTGAATCCTGAGTATGCATATACTGTGCAAGATTACCAACGTAGAGATAGTCTTTTCAAAAAAGATTCTGCTACAATGCCTGCTAAAGCTAGAGAATTGGCTTTATCTGATTTAAACCGTTTAGGTTACAAATTAGCAAACTGGCAGCAGTATGCACAAGAAATGCAAAATGGAAAAATGGAGCAATCTCTTTTACCTTACAGACAAAAGATGGTTACTGCGCTTCAACAAATCGTTGCTGAACAAAAATATACGCTTGTATTAAAGACAGAAACATTGTCTCCGTACATGCAGCCTAATATTTTAGACAACCTGACCATTCGTGTAGCAATGAAGTTAAACCTTGCATTACCACAAGAAATCATGGATGCTTGGAAACAAGCTGGTGGTTCACTTCCTGCGGCACCTGCTAAAACAGCGGCACCTGCTAAAAAAGGATAGTCTAGCTTTTACAAACTATTTATACAAGAACCCCGTCTATACAGGGCGGGGTTCTTATTTTTGTGTATGCAAACAAAAAAACCAATTGGTGTATTTGATAGTGGTTACGGCGGATTAACAGTTTTAAAAGAACTGCAATTAGCCCTTCCCACGCATGATTTTATTTACCTGGGTGACAACGCGCGTGCGCCTTACGGTCCAAGGTCATATGAAACGGTATATCAGTACACACTTGAAGCGGTAGATTGGTTGTTTGATAAAGGTTGTGATTTGGTTATTTTGGCTTGCAATACGGCTTCTGCAAAAGCCCTTCGAACCATTCAACAAAAAGACCTTGCTAGCAGGGGTAGTCATAAAAGGGTACTCGGCGTGATTAGACCTACCACCGAAGTTGTGGGTCAATTTTCTACCTCTAAGGAGGTTGGGATTGTTGGTACTAAGGGAACTGTTGAGAGTGAGAGTTACCCCACAGAAATTGCTAAGTTTTTTCCTGAAGTACAGGTTTTTCAGCAGGCCTGCCCAATGTGGGTGCCAATGATCGAAAATAGAGCCTATAACACCCCAGGAGCGCGTTATTTTGTGGAGCAAGACCTGAATGCACTTTTTGCAAAATCTGCTAAAATTGACACTTTATTACTGGGCTGCACGCATTACCCTTTGTTACTTGATACTATTTCGTCACTTGTGCCAAAAGGTGTTAAAGTGTTAACGCAGGGTACAATTGTAGCTGCAAGCCTGGTAGATTATTTACAAAGACACCAAGCCCTTGATGCGGGTATTACGAGGCATAGTGATTGTGTTTTTTACACTACCGATGCTACAGCTGATTTTGACGCCCATGCAGCTGACTTTTTGGGCTATTCGGTGCATTCTTTGCCCGCAACGCTTTAAAAATTGACTTTTTTGGGGCTGATTATCAATCAGTTAAAAAAAATCTTTCTTCCTTTTTTAACTTACACCTACTTTTCCTTACTTTTGCCGTCCTTTCACAAGACAGCAGCATGGTGACTGCCGTATATGAAACGAAACAAGATTAAAGGGTTAGTTAAAAAACGCAAGTTATGAAACG
>CAMAQW010000009.1 GCA_945860335.1 Sediminibacterium ginsengisoli
TAGTGCATTGTCTTTAATTTCACCTACTCTTAATTTAGGGCCTTGTAAATCTCCTAAAATAGCAATATTGTAAGGTTCGGTTTTATTGATGGTACGAATATGGTCGATGATCGTTTTTTTGTCTTCATGACTACCATGTGAAAAGTTTAAACGAAAAACGTTTACACCTGCTTTTACAAGTGCCAATAGCTGATCGTATTTATCACAAGCAGGGCCTACGGTTGCAACAATTTTTGTGCGGTGATCCATGTGTGCAAGTCCTGCTTGCTTATCCATGTTTCTGTGTAGGTATTTCTCTAAATTTTTTGACATAATCTTTTCTTACTTAATTGCTTTTATTGCTTATTGGGGGTTTATGATACAAGGTTAACTAGCTAGTATTTTTACAATCTTAAACCAGTCTTGCGATATTTTTTGTTTTGCTTTTACTGCGTTGTCAAGTGGGGTGTAATGCACTTTGTTGTTTACAATACCAACCATCACATTATTACGACCTTCCATTAAACATTCCACCGCATGAAAGCCCATACGGCTTGCGATCAATCGGTCTAAACAACTTGGGGCGCCACCTCTTTGTATATGTCCTAAAATACAAATTCTGATATCGGCGTTGGGTAAGCGCGTTTTCATGATCGCGCCAATTTCATTGGCGCCACCTAATTCATCACCTTCTGCCACCACCACTAAATTCACTAGTTTTTTACGCTTTTCTTTTTCTGTTAAAGAAGCAATGAGTTCTTCAATATCCGTTTTGGTTTCAGGGATTAAAATGTTTTCGGCACCAGTAGCAATACCACTGTGTAGTGCAATGTATCCAGCGTCTCTACCCATAACTTCCACCACAAATAAACGGTCGTGCGCATCGGCGGTATCTCTAATTTTATCGATGGCTTCTACGGCTGTGTTTACAGCAGTATCAAATCCAATGGTAAAATCGGAACCTGCTATGTCTTTATCGATGGTACCCGGTAATCCAATACAAGGGATATCAAATTCGTTGCTAAATTTTTGGGCACCTTTAAAACTTCCGTCTCCTCCAATAACGACTAAGCCATCAATCCCAAATTTTTTAAGGTTGTCATATGCTTTTTTTCGTCCTTCTGGTTCAAAAAATGCAGCACTTCTTGCCGTTTTTAAAATGGTTCCACCGCGTTGAATAATATTAGCTACCGATTTTGAATCCATCTTAAAAATATCACCTTCCACCATTCCATTGTAGCCTCTAACAATACCGTATACTTCTATGCCATGATAGATAGCGGTTCTAACAACGGCTCTAATGGCTGCGTTCATACCAGGGGCATCTCCTCCAGAAGTTAATACGCCAATTTTTGTTACTTTTTTAGTAGACATTTTCTCTGCTTTATTGTTGGCCTTAACTTACTGGGCCTCAGTTGTAAATGGGTGTCTAACGAAGACGAGATACGAAAATAAGCATTTGAAACCGTTTTTACAATTTGATAAACAGTGCATTAAAAATGTGTAAACTTGTACTATGAAAGTACTCGTTACCGGCGCCAATGGATTTACAGGTCAACATTTGGTTAAAACCCTCGTTAACAAAGGGTTTGAGGTTATTGCGACCTCCCGAAATGAGTCTAAATTGACATCATATAGTAATTTAACATACTATAATTGTGAGCTAACAGACGTTAGGAATGTTGAAAATTTGTTTGATTTAACGAGGCCAGATGCAGTTATTCACACAGCTGCCATGAGTAAACCAGACGAATGTGCCGCTAATCCTGAACTTTGCACAGCTAATAATATTCAGGCCACCCAGTATTTATTGGATGCTGCCACCAAAGTAGGTACCAACCATTTTGTGTACCTCAGTACCGATTTTATTTTTGGAGAGGGCGGCCCACACGCCGAGGAGGATGCTCCAGCGCCACTTAATTTATATGGTGCTTCTAAGTTGGAAGCTGAACAAATGGTTGTTGCCTCAAAAATTAGAAACACTGTTATAAGACCTGTTTTTATGTACGGCCCTGTTTGGGAAAACCTAAGGCCCAGTTTTATTCAGTGGGTGGCTGGAAAGTTGCAAAATGGAGAACCCATAAAAGTAGTGACCGATCAGGCCAGAACACCCACCTATATTGGTGACTTGTGTTGGGGGATTCAAAAAATTATTAAAGATCAAGTGCCAGGTACATTTCATTTGGCAGGAAAAGATATTGTATCGCCATACGATATGGCGGTGGCAGTTGCCAAACATTTGAACCTTCCTTTAGGTTTAATTGAACCCGTTACAGCAAGTACATTTCCTGAGCCTGTTAAAAGAGCGCAGCGTTCGGGACTAAAAATAGATAAAGCGGTTAGCATGCTAGGATATGCACCACACTCATTTGCAGAAGCACTTCAAAAATGTTTTGAATGAAAAAATTAAATTACGCTGTCATTTTTTGGGCTGTTACTGTGGCTCATTTGTTTTGCATTTATATGGACTGGCCGCAGCAGCGCATCTATACTAAGTTTTTTTTAGTGCCCATTTTAATGTGGTTTTTGTATACATCAGCATCGAGTGAGAAACCATTAAAAGGTATGTGGCGCGCCTATTTGGGCTTATTTTTTTCGTGGGTAGGTGATGTGTTGTTAATAGGTGAGGGGGCTAACTTTTTTTTATCAGGAATGATTGCATTTGTAACAGCACACGTGTATTATAGTTTATTTTTTATTCAAACAGTGCCCGTAAAAAAAGAAACAGCTGGCGTGTTTTATAAAACGCTTATTGGACTAAGTATTGTTTCTGGATTGCTATTTATACAACTTCGTAACGCTTTAGGTACCTATCAAGTTCCCATATTACTCTACATGCTATTTATTTCACTAATGGCGTCATTAGCGGTTCATACAACAACAAATGACCAGTATAAAAAATTTGCGATACAAACTTTTGTACCCGGGGCATTATTATTTGTAACCAGTGATGCAATACTTGCTACCAATAAATTTTATGCGCACTTGCCGGTGTTAGATTTGGCCGTAATGCTTACTTATGCTGGCGCTCAGTACTTTTTAACCAAAGGATTTATAAGCATAAAAAAAGTCTCGCACCCAAAATAGATGCGAGACTTTTTTATGATGTAAGGTTATTGTATTAGTAACCCATTCCACCCATATCAGGTGCGCCATGAGAATGGCCAGCAGCTGCTTCAGGTTTTGGTTTGTCTGCAATTACACACTCTGTTGTTAACAACATAGCAGCGATAGATGCAGCGTTTTCTAATGCAACACGTGTTACTTTAGTTGGATCAATTACACCCGCTTTAAATAGGTTTTCGTAAACCTCAGTGCGTGCATTGAAACCAAAGTCACCTTTGCCTTCTTTAATTTTTTGTACTACGATAGAACCTTCAATACCGCTATTGATAACGATTTGACGAAGTGGCTCTTCGATCGCTCTTTTAACGATTTGGATACCTGTTGCTTCATCTTCGTTAGCACCTTTAAGTTTTTCTAAACTTTCTACGGCACGGATATAAGCAACACCACCACCAGGTACGATACCTTCTTCAACAGCTGCACGTGTAGCGTGAAGTGCATCGTCTACGCGGTCTTTCTTTTCTTTCATTTCAACTTCGGTAGCAGCACCAACATATAATACCGCAACACCACCACTTAACTTTGCTAAACGCTCTTGTAATTTTTCGCGATCGTAATCTGAAGTTGTGTTTTCGATTTGTGCTTTAATTTGGTTTACACGAGCAGTGATATCTGCTTTTTTACCTTTACCACCAACAATAACAGTATTGTCTTTGTCGATTGTAACAGAAGAAGCTTGACCTAAATAAGTAAGATCAGCGTTTTCTAATTTAAAGCCTTGCTCTTCACTGATAACAGTACCAGCAGTTAAAATAGCAATGTCAGTTAACATTTCTTTACGACGGTCACCAAAACCTGGTGCTTTAACAGCAGCCACTTTAATGGTACCACGTAATTTATTTACTACAAGTGTTGCAAGTGCTTCACCTTCTAAATCTTCTGCGATGATAACTAAAGGACGACCGCTTTGAGCCACTTTCTCCAAAATATGAAGAATGTCTTTCATTGCAGAAATCTTTTTGTCATAAATTAAGATGTATGGATTTTGAATTTCTGCTTCCATTTTTTCGCTGTTTGTAACGAAGTATGGAGAGATATATCCACGATCAAATTGCATACCTTCTACAACATCTACAGTTGTATCAGTACCTTTTGCTTCTTCAACAGTGATAACACCTTCTTTACCTACTTTAGACATAGCGGTAGCAATTAACTTACCAATTTCACTATCACTGTTTGCAGAGATCGTTGCAACTTGTTCAATTTTTTTAGAATCGTTACCAACCGCTTGAGATTGTGCTCTTAAGTTTTCGATAACTTTAGCAACAGCCTTATCAATACCACGCTTTAAATCCATTGGATTAGCGCCAGCTGCTACGTTCTTTAAACCTTCAGAAATAATGGCTTGTGCTAAAACAGTTGCAGTAGTTGTACCATCACCTGCAATATCTGCAGTTTTGCTAGCTACTTCTTTAACCATTTGAGCGCCCATGTTTTCGATAGCGTCTTCTAGTTCAATTTCTTTTGCTACAGATACACCATCTTTAGTAACTGAAGGTGCGCCAAATTTTTTCTCAATAACCACGTTACGACCTTTTGGTCCTAGGGTTACTTTAACTGCGTTGGCTAAAGTGTCAACGCCTTTTTTCATTTTATTTCTTGCTTCGATATCGAAGAAAATTTGCTTTGCCATGTATATAACAATTTAATTTTACGAATGAATATTATACGATTGCGAGTAAATCACTTTCACGCATGATCAATAAGTCTTGACCTTCGATTTGGATTTCTGTACCAGCATATTTGCCATAAAGTACGTTGTCACCAACTTTAACAGTCATTGGTTCGTCTTTTTTACCAGTTCCTACAGCAACTACTACGCCACGTTGTGGTTTTTCTTTAGCTGTGTCAGGGATAATGATTCCGCCAGCAGTTTTTTCTTCTGCAGCAGCAGCCTTTACAATTACTCTGTCATGTAAGGGCGTTACGCTTAATTTCTTAGCCATACCGTATTTGTTTTTTAATGTTTGAGTTAAAAAATCTGTTCCTAAACGTAAATCGTTAACCAGAACAGTACCTATTCATCTATTATTATGCCAACTGGTTTGCTAGGTCAAAATTTCAGGGTTTACCCAAATAACCTACCTAAATTGGCGAAAGCCTGTCAGAACGGGGGGCAAAGATGCAGTAAGTTTTGGTTTAGAAGTGTCAAATTTTCATTTTTAGGTGGTTTTTGGGCAATTTCTTTCTACATTTGCGCACCCAAATAAGTTCTTACCAGATGATAAGTAGAAGAAATATTCGTGTGAAAGTGATGCAGTTACTCTATATCATAGAAACTGCCGAAGCAGGAGCCAAGTTGCCCAAACCGGTGCAAGTGCTTAAAAAACAGCTTGATCTGAGTAATGAGCTATTCGTTTATCTCCTTTATTACATTACAGAAGTTGCCCGTTACGCCGAAACAAGTGCATTTAACAGAGCTGCGCGTAACCTTCCTTCCAACGAAGATTTAAACGTAAATACCAAAATTGCAGGTAACTCACTTTTATGGGAAATCATCGAAAGTGACAGTTTTAAAGAGGCATTAGAGGTATTTAAGCCCCATAATACTATTTCAAAAGATCTACTTAAAAAAACATTTGATGCTTTAACGGCGTCTGATATTTATCAGTTGTATACGGCCAGTGAAACTAGAGATAAGGCCAAGGAAAAAGAAATCATTAAATTTATTTTTACCAACCTCATGCTGCCTAATGAGGCATTTATCGAGCATATCGAAGAAGTGTTTCATAACTGGGACGATGACGCCGATATGATGGAGCAGCTCGTATTAAACTACATTCAAAAACCGGCCGGTGTTAATTTATTAGAAATGGTTGGTACCGAAAAATGGCAGTTTGCACAAAGCTTGCTTGAAACAACCATTGACAAAAAAGAGGTTGCTGCCGATTTAATTAAGCCTAAATTAAAAAACTGGGACGCAGAACGTATCGCACTACTGGATATGATTTTGATGCGTATGGGGGTTTGCGAATTGTTATTTTTTGAAACCATCCCTACCAAAGTAACTATTAATGAGTATATTGATTTAGCAAAGGATTACAGTACAGCCCAAAGTGGTCAATTTGTAAACGGTATTTTAGATAATATTCATAAAGAATTAACCGAGTCTGGTAAGATTCAAAAGGTTAATTTTAATGCTTCAAATAACAAAAAAAAATAGAGATGAACAGTTTAAGTTTAGTATTGTTAGCCGGTAATCCACAACAAGGTGGAGGCGGTATGGTACAATTAGTAATGATGGGTGCCATTATTTTAGTTTTCTGGTTATTCATGATTCGTCCGCAAGCTAAAAAAGCAAAAGACCAAAAGAAATTTATTGATAACATGCAAAAAGGTGATCGTATTGTTACCATCGCTGGTATTCATGGTACCATCAATAAAATCAATGAAGATGGAACACTTCAATTAGAAGTTAGCCCAGGTAGCTACCTCAAAATTGAAAAGTCTTCTATTAGCATGGATTGGACTTTAGCGATTGCTAAAGCTGCAAATGCTTAAAATTGGCATTACAGGAGGCATTGGTGCCGGTAAATCTACGGTAGCAGGTATCTTTAAAGTACTTGGTGTACCTGTGTTTGACGCTGATGCCACTGCTAAAAATATATTAAATACGGATTCAGTATTGCGCGAACAAATTGCTGCTACATTTGGATCAGAAACGTATAAGAACGGGTTGCTAGACAAAAAATATCTAGCAACCCTTGTTTTTAATAACCCTGACCAGCTCGCAAAACTAAATGCATTGGTGCATCCCGCTACCATTGCAGCAGCAGACAAATGGGCTTCAAGTTTTGCGGATAGGCCCTACATCATTAAAGAAGCTGCCTTACTTTTTGAAGCTGGAACATACGTTGGTCTCGATTACATTATTGGTGTAACGGCACCGGTTGAACTGCGCATTGCTAGAGTGATGGCTAGGGATCAGGTATCTCGCGAAGAGGTACTAAGTCGGATGCAACATCAATTAGATGACACCGAAAAAATGCAGCGCTGCGATTTTGTTATAGATAACAATGAAGCCTCACTTGTTATTCCGGAAGTGCTTGCATTACACGCGCGGTTTATTTCGTAATTATTTTTTAATTACTTCTTCTATTACTTTTCCTACTGCACCATTTGGCATTTGTACTTTTAAAAGTGCTGCAAGTGTTACGGCAATATCCGTCATGTAGGTTTCTTTGTGTGAACTTCCTTTATTAATACCATAACCATACCATAATAATGGAATATGCGCATCGTACGGATACCATAATCCATGCGTAGTGCCCGTGCTGCCACCATCTATATAGCCAGGTTTAAATATGATTTGAACATCGCCACTTCTGCGCGGATAAAAACCATTCGCAAGCATTTCACGAAGCGTTTTATTAATTGGCGTAGTCATGATTTCTGAAGTAGGAAATGCATTAGCAACCGCTTCATTTTTTTTCATGTAACTAGCAATCCATTTTTTTATAGGCGCGTCATCCATTTTTGCAGAATCTAATTTATTGTGGTTTAAATGCACTTGATAATTGTACATACTCACTACTAAATTTTCGATACCATATTGTGCTTTTAATTGAGCGTTCATTTCTTTTTGAATGCCTGCATCATTTACCGTTCCGCCAGGTAATTTATTTTCATTCATAAAGCCTGGAACATGCGCTACGGCGTGGTCTGCGGTTAAGAAAACCGTGTACTGTCCGTTTCCAACTTGTGCATCTAAGAATGCAAAAAACCTGCCTAATTCTTCATCAAGTCTCACATAATCATCTACATTTTCCCATGAGTTTGGTCCAAAAGAATGGCCAATATAATCTGGAGAAGAATAACTTACTGTTAGCATATCTGTATTACCAGACTGTCCTAATTTTTCGGCAATGATAGCAGCCTTGGCCATCTCTGTAGTAAGTGTATTACCGTGTGGTGTAGAAGAAATTTTACCGTAATCTTTGCCAACAAATTTTGATAAATCGTAAGGGAATCCCAATGCATCTTTACCAAATGGTTTGCCTTCATATTCTTTTTGATCTGCAGTTGCATAATCTGCGTAAGTAGCAGGAGGGAGCGCTGTATTCCAACCTAGTTTGTATAATGAGTCAACAACTTTTCTATTGTTAAATTCAGTTACCCAATTAGGTAATTGATTGGTGTAATAGGTGCTTGTAATAAAATTGCCAGAAGCCCCTTCATACCAATAAGCACCTGTTGCACTATGTCCAGCTGGTAAAATTGCGCCTCTATCTTTAATGGCAATACCTACCACTTTACTTTTAAAATTAGTGGCAAGTCTTAACTCGTCACCAATGGTGGTGGTAAGCATATTGCGTGGACTCATTTGACCATCGGCATCTGTTTTACTGCCCACACCTTTTACTGTTTTGTCTTCACTGCAATACACACTGCGCATGAGTTGATTGTCCCACCAGGCGTTACCCGTAATACCATGGATGGCAGGCACTGATCCTGTATAAGCACAAGTGTGACCACAAGCTGTAACTGTTGGGGTGTAAGGGATAAAATTATTTTCGCAAGAGTAACCTTGGCTTAACAACCTGGTTAATCCACCATTTGCTTTAAATAAAGGTCTATAACGAACTAAATAATCCCAGCGCATTTGATCCACAACAATGCCTACAACAAGCTTAGGTCTAGCCAATACAGGCGCTAAACCAGCTTTTTGTGCTGCTGGTGTTGTAGTTTTTTGAGCGCTAACAGCTGTGCTAGCAGATACCAAAAACAGGCCTAAAAGGCTTACAATCAAGTGCTTTTTCATATCAAAATGTGGATTAATACTCGTTTTTAACATATTTCAGCGACTAAGGTACACAATGGTGCATAAATCCAACGCTTATTGAGTGCATAAATAGATTAATTTTGCATCAATTTTTATTGATTACCAAAGAAATAATGATAATATATGGCAGACATCTTTGAGAAACTCCTTAAGAACGCTGGACCACTGGGTCAGCACAGAGAAAGAGCACATGGCTATTTTGCTTTCCCTAAGTTAGAAGGTGAAATAGGTAGTAGAATGAAATTTAGAGGGAAAGACATGATTGTATGGAGCTTAAATAACTATTTAGGTTTAGCCAATCATCCTGAAATTAGAAAAACAGACGCCGAAGCTGCAGCAGCATTTGGGTTAGCTTCTCCAATGGGTGCACGTATGATGAGTGGTAACACTGATCAGCACGAACAATTAGAAAGCGAATTGGCTGCTTTTGTTTTTAAGCAAGACGCGATATTAATGAACTTTGGTTACCAAGGTATCATGAGTACTATTGATGCTATTTGTGGAAGACATGATGTGATTGTGTACGACGCAGAAAGCCATGCATGTATTATTGATGGTCTTCGTTTACACCCAGGACACCGTTATGTGTTTAAGCACAACGACCTAGAAGATTTTGAAAAACAAATGCAGCGTGCCACGGCGCTTATTGAAAAGCAAAAGGCGGGCGGTATTTTAGTAATTACTGAGGGTGTGTTTGGAATGGCTGGTGATCAAGGAAAGTTAAAAGAAATTGCTGCGCTTAAAGGCAAATACGATTTTAGATTATTAGTAGATGATGCCCATGGTTTTGGTACCCTTGGTAAAACAGGTGCCGGTGCTGGAGAAGCTCAAGGTTGTCAAGACGCTATTGATTTATACTTTTCTACCTTTGCAAAATCAATGGCATCTATTGGTGCATTTTTAGCGGGTGATAAAGCCATCATCGATTTTATTCGTTACAATATTCGTTCGCAAATATTTGCTAAGAGTTTACCAATGCCTCTTGTTATTGGTAATTTAAAGCGCTTAGAAATGCTTCGCACCATGCCAGAACTTAAAGAAAAGTTATGGAGCAATGCATTAAAATTACAAGCTGGTTTAAAAGAGCGCGGCTTTGATATTGGAAAAACAGATACCCCTGTAACACCGGTATATATGATTGGTGGCGTAGAAGAAGCGACTGCGATGGTGATGGACTTACGTGAAAATTATAAAATATTTTGCTCTATTGTGATTTATCCGGTAATTCCTAAAGGACATATTATTTACCGCTTAATTCCTACAGCTTCACACACAGATGCTGATATCCAGGAAACATTAATTGCATTTACTGAGACAAAAGCCAAGCTAGATGCAGGTGCTTATAAGGTAGAAGCGATTCCAGATATGGCAGAGAAAAAATAATTTGAAGGCATGTAAAAAGGCCCGCCAATTGGACTGATTCCAATGGCGGGCCTTTTTTATTTTTAGATTGTTGTGGTTTTATAACCAACAACAATTATAAACTTTTGATTAGTTCATTTGCAAACGTTACATAGTCTGCATTTTTACCAGTAGCAATATCAATACATTTTTGTGCACTTGCTTTGGCACTTACTTTGTCGCCTAATGCTTTTTCAATTCTAGCTTTTAAAAGTAGCATCCAATAAGCTTCTTTGTTACCTTCAACAGCTTTTGTAATATTTACAAGTGCTTTGTTGTAATCTTTATCAAATTCATAATAAAAGTTAGCAGCCGTATTGTAAGTATTTGCTTGAACTGTTTCTGCAGCTAACGCTTTTTCTACTTGAGCACGAACACGATCTTTAATATTAGTACTGATAGGGAGTGCAACTTGTACGCCAGCCCAAGCCATGTGTAATTCACAAGTTTCTGCAGCGATGTTTGCAAACTGCATGGTAAAAGTTTCTGCAAAATTGATTGTTTTTTGGGCTTTTACTTTAACGCGTACAACATCTTCTGCTTCTTTATAACCGTCGGATCCCCAATTGTTTAATCCTTTATTAATAATCACGTCCCAAATTTCTTTACCAGGGATTGCATAAATAACATAAGTGCCGGCTTCTAATTCGGTTCCACCAATGGTTACTTTGTCGGTAAATTTAATTTTAGTGGCTGCGTTTGCACCTAGGCGCCATAAGCTACCAAGAGGTGCTAATTCACTTTTTTCTTTTAATACCGTACGGCCTTTAATGTTAGGACGAGAGTATGTAAGTTCGATAGCACCCATACCAAAATCTTGGTTGATTTTTTGCGTGGTACTTGGCGCAGGCATTTTAATTTGCGCGCTTGCAAAAGTTGTAACAAAAGCTGCTACGATGAAGAGTATTTTTTTCATAGGTAATTATTTATGTTTTTAGAATAGCAAACCTAACACTATTTTTTAAATGCTGGGTGAAACTGTTGAAGGGTATCCCTTAAGAAATCGCGGTTGAGGTGGGTGTATATTTCGGTGGTGGTTATGCTCTCGTGACCTAGCATTTCTTGAACGGCTCTTAAATCGGCACCACCTTCCACCAAATGGGTGGCAAAACTATGCCTAAAGGTATGCGGTGAAATCACTTTTGTGATACCGGCAGTAGTCGCAAGGCTTTTAATAATATAAAATATCATCACCCGGCTAAGTGCATTGCCACGCCTATTTAAAAACAGGATGTCCTGGTTTTTTTCTGAAACACTTTGGTGTGATCTTACCCTGTCTTTGTATATTTTTATGCATTTAATGGCGTCTGATCCAATGGGTACAAGTCTTTCTTTGTCGCCTTTACCAATAACTCTAATAAAGCCAATGTCTAGGTAGAGGCAGGAAATTTTAAGCCCTACCAGTTCACTTACGCGTAGTCCACAACTATACATGGTTTCTAAAATGGCTTTATTTCTAGTGCCTTCGGGGCTTGATAAATCGATGGCGCCAATAAGCTGTTCTATCTCTTCAAAACTTAAAGTATCCGGTAATTTACGTCTTGTTTTTGGTGCTTCAAGTAGGGTAGACGGGTCAATGGTAATAAGCTGTTCTGTTAAGAGGTATTTATAAAAACTTCTGATTCCAGAAATAATGCGTGCCTGTGTAGTAGCCCCCATGCCAAGTTCTCCAATCCATTTTACAAAAGCCTGTAAGTCTTTGAGGGTAAGGGCTGCAGGATTTTTTTCTTGGTTCACTACTTGTAAATACTGCGTTAGTTTGGTCACATCATGTAGGTATCCTTCCACCGAATGGTCGCTTAAAGATTTTTCCAATTGTAAGTAGGCTTTGTATCCTTTTTTATAGGCTTCCCACATGCGTAGTTTATTAAAGTTGCTGTCTTTACCGGTTAATTTGGAAATGAAGGTAAGCTAACCGATATTGCGATTCCAAATTTATTAAAAGTAAAGACAAGTAATGCAGGTGAATCTTAAGTCGTTTAAACAAAAGGCAAAAAAACACGAAAAATCTTTTAAAAGTTTCTTGTCAAAAATTGGTCGTAAGCCACCTAAAGATTTAGATAAAAATGCACCTACTATAGATGCCGAAGTTTGGAAAGAAGTAGACTGTTTAAGTTGTGCCAATTGTTGTAAAAGCATGAGTCCTACATTTACAGCAACAGATATCAAAAGAATAGCAGCGCATTTTTCTATTACACCTAAAGAGTTCAAAGAAAAATGGCTCGAATACGACGCCAAAGACAATGACTGGGTAAACGTATCTCAACCTTGTCAGTTTTTGAATTTGAGTACCAACATGTGTGCTATTTATGAGGTAAGGCCCGCAGACTGCGCAGGTTTCCCGCACCTTAAAAAGAAAAAGTTTGTAGAATATTTACACGTGCACAAACAAAATATTTCCTACTGCCCGGCAACTTTTAAGATGGTTGAAAAAATGATGGAGCGTTATTAGTAGCGTTTTAAAAGTAAACATCCTCGATAAAATAAATTACCGGTTCATTTCCTAGTTCTATCATTACGGAAATCACATCAAACTGAATGTTTTTGTAGTTTGGGTGTAGGTAGTGATAATGGCAAGCCGCATTTTTTAAATGTCTCATTTTTTTAGCAGAAATATGCTCTTCTGGGTAGCCATAAAGGAGGCTGGTTCTGGTTTTTACTTCTACAAAATGAAGGATATTACCAATTGTCGCAATAATGTCTAATTCCCAATGATGATGCCTCCAATTGATATCTAGCAGGGTGTAACCATTGTTTTGTAAATAGGTGGCAGCCAATTGTTCGCCATCTTTACCTGTTTTTATATTATTCTGGTTTTTGTAAAACATATCATATGATTTGACGTTTCTATAAAAAAGGGAATATGTCATTTGATTATAGCGTTCATAAATTAACAGGTACAGTTCAGCACTATAGTTGGGGAGGCACATCATTTTTACCCAGTTTACTAACTATAGAAAATCCCAATCACACTCCATTTGCGGAGTACTGGCTTGGGGTGCACCCAAGTGGCCCATCTTCGATAGAGGTAAATAAGCAGCCTATTTTACTTTCGGAGGTCATTACGTCTGATCCAAAAGCTGCCTTATCTGAACCCGTTTTTACCCACTTTGGGGGACTTCCTTATTTGTTTAAAGTACTTGATGTTAAGGATATGCTTTCTATTCAGGTGCATCCTACCAAGGAATATGCTAAGGTAGCTTTTGAAAAAGAGGAGGCAGCTGGCATCCCTTTAAATGCCCCCAACCGAAATTACAAGGACAAAAATCATAAACCAGAGATTATGCTGGCTATGAGTGAGTTCTGGCTATTACATGGATTTAAATCTGAAGCAAAAATTATAGAAACCCTCGAAAATACCGTAGAATTTCAGGTATTAGCACCCTTGTTTAGGGCAGAGGGGTTGCAGGGCTTATATCAATTTTTAATGGAAATGGATCAGGCACAAGTTGATAGTTTACTGAGTCCGGTTGTAAAAAGGGCACTAAGGCATAAGCAGGATGGAAAAATAGACAAAACTTGCCCTGAGTGGTGGGTTGCTAAATTATATGAGAATGGGGCGGGCATAACACCTGTAGATAGGGGTGTGTTTTCGATATATCTATTTAATATAGTTTGTATCATGCCTGGACAAGGGATATTTCAGGACGCAGGTGTGCCACATGCTTATTTGGAGGGCCAAAACGTAGAACTCATGGCCAATAGTGATAATGTTTTGAGAGGTGGTCTTACCCCAAAACATATCGATGTGCCTGAACTCATTAAAAATATCAAGTTTGAGCATATAGAGCCTGTAATTATTGAAGGCACCAAGCCTTGTATGGGTGAATCTGTGTATCCAGCTCCAACCACTGATTTTGGTATAGCTACCATTATGCTAGATGGAAGTTATGCATTTGAGCATGAGGCACAAAGCCTTGATATGTTCCTAGTAGTTGAGGGTGGTTGTGTGGTAAACAATCAATTAACCATTAAAACAGGAGAGGCTTTTGCAGTCTTCCCTGGAGCTAGCATAACATTAAATTCGTCCGGTAAAACCCTTATTTATAGAGCATTTGTGCCCTCTACAGTAGCTTATTCACAACATGAGGAAAATTGAGCTACGTAAAAATGTTACTAAGTACTTATTTTTGTTTTGAAACGATATATACATGAAAATTTCTAGATCAATTATTGCCCCTTTAGTTCTCACTATTTTAGCAAGTGCTCTTTATAGAATAATGCCTAATAGACCTATGGGTTTTGCCCCTCAAATTGCTATTGCATTATTTAGTGGTGCCATTTGTATGAACAATAAAAAGTTGGCTTTTGCAATGCCTCTTATTTCTATGTTTATTTCGGATTTATTTTTTGAAGTATTATACATCAATCACCTAACCGACTATCAAGGTTTTTATAGCGGACAGTGGTTAAACTATATTTTAATTGCAGGACTTGCAGCTTTTGGATTTTTAATTCAAACTAAAAAAGTAGTATCTATTGCGCTTGCTTTTTTAGCTGGACCTACCACTTATTTTATACTTTCTAATTTTAGCGTATGGGCTTTTGGCGGTGGATGGAATAGACCTAAAACATTTGCTGGACTTATGCAGTGTTATGTAGATGGTGTTCCATTTTATAGCAATAGCCTTTTAGCAACATTTATATTTGGCGCCGTGTTGTTTGGTGCTTATAGTTTGTTTGCTAAAAACAACAAAGTTATTGCATAGATAATTTGTTATTTGGTATTGGGTTAGATAATCATTTATCCCTCATAACCAGCATCATCTAATAAGTCTGATCCATCTGCAGCAGCAGTAGCTAACTCATCACAACGGTTATTGTATTTATTGTTGGCGTGGCCTTTAACCCAAACAAGTTTGATGGTAAAATCTTTGGCCAGCGCTGCATAGGTTAGCCAGAGGTCTTTGTTTTTTTTACCACCTTTAAAATTGGTTTTGATCCAGTTGTCGAGCCATTTTTTTTCGACACTGTTTACAATGTACTGGCTATCGGTATAAATAGTAACAGGAATATTTTTTTTGGTAACAGCCATAAGTGCTTGAATCACACCCATGAGTTCCATGCGGTTGTTGGTGGTGTATTTGTATCCACCCCAAAGCTCTTTTACTTTATCTCCCCAAATTAATATAGCACCATAGCCTCCATTGCCTGGGTTACCTCTTGATGAACCGTCTGTGTATATTACAAGTGGATGTGCTTTTTTCTCCGTCATAGTTGGCCCTAAAAATACGTTCTTTTGTCTTTTTTATTATATTTAAGTATGCTATATGATTATATAATTATTGGAGCAGGCTCTGCGGGCTGTGTTTTGGCAAATCGCTTGTCAGAAAACCCGGCTACAAAAGTACTTTTAATAGAAGCGGGAGGACCCGATTCTAAAATGGAAATTAATATTCCGGGGGCTTATTCAAAATTAAATAATACGGAAGTTGATTGGGCGTTTTGGACAGAGCCTTCTGAAGCAATTGACAATAGAAAATTATTTATACCGCGCGGAAAAGTACTGGGCGGTTGCAGTGCTACCAACGCCATGGCATATGTAAGAGGTAATAAAAAAGATTATGATGATTGGGCTGCACTTGGTAATGAGGGTTGGGATTATGCATCGGTGCTTCCTTATTTTAAAAAATCTGAGAACAACAAA
Source organism: Sediminibacterium ginsengisoli (assembly GCA_945860335.1). Taxonomy (GTDB): domain Bacteria; phylum Bacteroidota; class Bacteroidia; order Chitinophagales; family Chitinophagaceae; genus Sediminibacterium; species Sediminibacterium ginsengisoli_B. The sequence continues at coordinate 15,936 of CAMAQW010000009.1, forward strand.
AATTTTGATAGTGAATTTCATGGTAAGGATGGCCCTATGTATGTTTCACATGCATCTTCACATACACCCGTGGCTGCTGCATTTGTTGAAGCCTGTGCAGAGCAAGGTATACAAAGCAACCCAGCCTATAATGGCGCTGAGCAATTAGGGGCTTGCCTTTTACAGTTTACTATAAAAAATAACCAACGCCATAGTACAGCTGCCGCTTTTTTAAAGCCGATTCTTAAAAGAAAAAATTTAATGGTATTAACGCACACCTATGTTAAAAGAATTTTGTTAGAGTCTGGTGCTGCGGTAGGGGTAGAGGTGAAAAATAAAAATGGTCAAACGGAAATTTACAATTGTAATAAAGAAGTTATTGTTTCTGCTGGTACAATTCAATCTCCACAAATATTAATGTTATCCGGAATTGGTGATGTTAATGAGTTATCTAAACACGGCATTATTGCGGTTAAACATTTGCCAGGTGTTGGAAAAAATTTACAAGACCATGTTTGGAGTGGCGCAAGTACACTAGCTAGCGTTCCAACAGGAAATGATCTTTTAAAACCCACTAGAATGATAATGGCTGGGCTGCAACATTTGCTTTTTAAAACAGGGCCATTATCCAATAGTCCGCTCGAAGCCAATGCTTTTTTAAAGATTGAAGAAGATGGAAGTTTGGGAGAAGGACAGCCTAATATCCAATTCCATTTTGTGCCGCTTACCATCAAGCCTGATTACAGTACAGATATTTATAATGTTAATACGTATCCTACCTACAGTGGGTTTTCGATCATGTCCATTGTGCTCCACCCAAAAAGTAGGGGTCAGGTTAAGTTAAAGTCTTCAAATCCATCGGAACCGCCTAGCATCCAGCTCAATCCTTTGTCAGATTTGGATGACCGTGCCATGCTTGTTAAAGGCCTAAAAAAGGCCATCGAAGTGCTCCATTCGCCTGCTTTTGACGCCTTAAAAGAGGGGGAAATGCTACTTCCCAAAGCGCCTGTTTCTGATCAAATAATCAATGAGCACATCAATAAATCACTTGAAACCTTATACCACCCAGTAGGTACCTGCAAAATGGGTAATGACGCTCAAGCTGTTGTCAATCATGAACTTAAAGTGCATGGTGTTGCTAATTTGAGGGTGATTGACGCTTCAATTATGCCTTCCATTGTTTCTGGAAATACCAACGCCGCTGCCATCATGATTGCCGAAAAAGGGGCCGATATGATAATCGGTTAAATTTTTAGCACTATTGTGTGATAATTACACATTGTTTATTAATTTAGCGAGCAATAAAACGATTGTGTTGGCCAAGGAAAAGAATTTGGATACCCTTACTAGTAAAGAGGTACTTGTAATATCAGCGTCTACTGATGTAGCTAAAAAAGCTACCGGTTTTACGTTGGTGCTCCAGCTTAGATTTGCTACTCAATTTGGTCAAAATATTTATGTTATTGGTAATCATTCACTTTTAGGAAACAATGACATTGAAAAAGCTGTTTCCCTTCAATATCTCAACGATAATTTTTGGAATCTATCAATTTCATTTGGTGCTAAAGACATGGTTGATGAAACCATTAGCTACCAATACTTTATTAAAAATGCAGATGGAACCATTAGTTATGATTGGGGTGGGAATGATAAAAGCTTTAACCCTTCTTTAATAAAGGCTACAAAGGTTTTGTTTGTAGATAGTTGGAATGCTGCTGGATATTATGAGAATGCATTTTATACAGAGCCTTTTAAAAATGTACTATTAAAAAATAGCTATGCTATTACGGATGCAGTGGCTCCAAAAATAGTTACCCATTTGTTAAAAGTTAAGAGTCCTTTATTAACCCAAACTCAAACAATTTGTTTATTAGGTGATACCAGACATTTGCGTGCTTGGGACGCAAAAGATCCAATTTTGCTTTCACGAAAAGAAGGGGAAGATTATTTTTCGGTATCACTTGATTTATCAAAAGCCACATTTCCAATTTCATACAAGTACGGTGTATATGATGTTGTAAAAAAGTCATTTGTTGTTTTTGAAAATGGAAGCAACCGAATGCTTGTAGATGCAGCAGGTAAAGACAAGCTAACCATCATAAATGATGGATTTACCTATTTGCCCAACGATACATGGAAAGGAGCAGGTGTAGCGATTCCGGTATTTAGTTTGCGATCTAATAATGGGTTAGGGGTTGGAGAGTTTTCAGATATTAAATTACTAGTGGATTGGGCAAAAAAAGTGGGTCTTAAAAAAATACAATTACTGCCTATAAATGATACGACTGCAACGCATTCATGGAAAGATTCATACCCGTATGCAGCTATTTCTGCGTTTGCACTTCATCCGATTTATATAAACCTTGATGTATTAATACCTGCTTCAAATAAAAAATTAATTGCAAAACTTTCAGAGGCAAAGCAAAAACTCAATGCACTTGAAGTTGTGGATTACGAAGAAGTCGCAAAAATAAAGTACCAAATTTTAGATGAGGTATATGCATTAATTGGTGCTACAACACTTGCTAGTAAAGGTTTTAAAGATTTTTTTGTACAACATCAGCACTGGCTAGAATCCTATGCTGCGTTTTGTTATTGCAGAGATGCTTATGGTACCATCGATTTTAATCAGTGGCCTGCACATAATTCTTATTCGGAAAAAGCATTTAAAAACTTGACCGAATCAGATGCTGTTGTAAAAGCAGTTATTGAAAAATATTATTTTATCCAGTATCTCCTTGATGTTCAATTAAGAGAGGCTACTTCGTATGCGCATGAAAATGGCGTGATTGTAAAAGGTGATATTGCCATTGGTGTTTACAGATATGGAGTTGATGCTTGGCAACATCCTAATTTATTTCACATGGGTATGCAAGCCGGTGCTCCTCCCGATGATTTTGCTGTAGCTGGGCAAAACTGGGGTTTCCCAACGTACAATTGGGAAGAGATGACCACCAATGGTTTTGCATGGTGGAAGCAACGCTTCGAGCAAATGAGTTTGTATTTTGATGCGTTTAGAATTGATCATATTTTAGGTTTCTTTAGAATTTGGAGTATTCCAATGGACGCTGTTGAAGGAATATTAGGGCATTTTGTTCCTGCTATTCCGGTTCATGAAAATGAATTAAAGGAGCGTGGTATTCATATCAGTGCCAAGGAGTATGCTAAACCTGTCATTACAGATAAAGTGTTGTGGGATTATTTTGGATACGATAATGAAGTGGTAAAAGCTGAGTTTTTAATCTATGATGGTTTTGGAAAGTATACTTTAAAATCAAATTTTGCAACTCAGCGATTGGTTGAAAAACATTTTGCGGATCTACCTATTTCTGATTATCATCAAAAAATAAAGCAGGGTTTATTTAACCTCATTAGTAACGTCTTTTTTATAGAAGCCAAAGAAAAAGCATACGCTGGTGGGCAGTTTTATCATGTTCGGTTTGGTATCGAAAATACGGCTGCCTTTAAGGGACTAGATGGATCTGTTCAGCACCAACTAAAAGAATTATACGTCGATTATTTTTTTAGAAGACAAGATGATTTTTGGAAAAAAGAAGCCCTTAATAAACTACCAGCACTAAAGCGTGTAACCAATATGCTTGTTTGTGGTGAAGACCTTGGCCTCGTGCCTTCTTGTGTGCCGGATGTGATGCATCAATTGGGGTTATTGAGCCTCGAAATACAAAGGATGCCAAAAAACCCGCACACGCCCTTTTTTCATCCAAAAGACGCGCCGTATTTAAGTGTGGTAACGCCATCTACACATGATATGAGTACCATTAGAGGTTGGTGGGAAGAAAATGAACATCAAACGCAGAATTTTTATAACCATATTTTAGGTGAGTCCGGTAAGGCCCCGCAGTTTTGTGAAGCGCATATCAATAAGGCCATTATTATGCAGCATTTGTATGCACCTGCTATGTGGACCACTTTCCAATTGCAAGATTTACTCGGTATCGACGCTAATTTACGCAGACAAAACCCCAACGATGAGCGTATTAATGTGCCTGCCAACCCGTCTCATTACTGGCAGTACCGGATGCATATGACCCTCGAAAATTTATTGGAGCAAGACAGTTTTAATAGTGAACTAGAGGCTTGTATTGCTTCTAGTGGTAGGGCATAAGAGGGCCTTTGTTACTGCTTTCTGCTTTATATTTGTTCTACCTAAATAATACGCATTGCAACTCAATTATAAATCTATTGCATTACCATTTGAGTATCCATTTACCATTTCAAATGGTCGTACAAAAACGCATCAGCCATCACTTGTGGTTTCTTTATCGCTGGGTAATTTTACTGGTTTTGGCGAAGCCCCTGCCATTGTATATTACGATGTCACTGTAGAAAAAATGATCGAAGATCTAGAATCAAAAAGAGCGATGGTTGAAAAATTTGCACTTACAGATCCTGCTAGGTATTGGCATTATTTACATCATTTGTTTCCTAACAATCCCTTTTTAGTATCGGCGCTTGATATGGCCTGCTGGGATTTATATGGCAAAATGAAGGGGCAACCGCTCTATGCATTATGGAATACAAATTGGCAAAATACACCTGTAACAGATTATACCATTGGTATTGACACCATACCAAAAATGCTAGAAAAAATGAAGGCTAAACCTTGGCCCGTGTATAAAATAAAATTAGGCACACCTGAGGATATTGAAATCATGGAAGCGCTAACAGCAGCTACTACTGCTGTTTTTAGGGTGGATGCCAATGCAGGTTGGACCACCGAAGAAGCGCTTTTAAAAATCCCAATACTTGCAAAAATGGGTGTCGAGTTTATTGAACAACCACTAGCAAAAGACAATTGGGAGGGCATGAAAATATTATATGAAAAATCGGAACTACCATTATATGCCGATGAAAGTTGTGTGATGGAATCCGATGTTCAAAAATGTGCAGGCCACTTTCATGGTATTAATATTAAGCTTACCAAATGCAGTGGGCCAACACCTGCACTTCGGATGATTGAAACGGCCCGAGGCCTTGGTTTAAAAGTGATGATGGGCTCTATGAATGAATCTAGCATTGGTTCTGCGGCCATCGCACATTTTTTACCACAACTCGATCATGTCGATATGGATGGGCCGTTATTGTTATCGGAAGATATTGCTACGGGCATCACATTTGACAACGGCGTTGTTACTTTATCGAACAAACCTGGTTTAGGTATTACGCTTCTATAAATTACTACACATGACTCCTGAACGCTACAACCGAATGTTGTCGGTGATTAAAAATAGACAAACCAATTTAACGGTGGTGATGGAAAATGTAAATGATCCACACAATATATCGGCAGTAATGCGTACCTGTGATGCCGTTGGTATTCAGGATATTTATATCCTTAACACCAAAATTGCAAAGCATGATTATTTTGGTATTAAAAGCAGTAGCAGCGCCGCTAAATGGCTAACGGTTCACCAATTTACCAATGCCCAAGAATGTTTTACGGCGCTCCGTAAAAATTACAATAAAATTTATACCACACATTTATCTAGTGACGCTGTAAGTTTATATGACATTGATTTTAAGGATTCGGTAGCCCTCGTTTTTGGTAACGAGCATGATGGTGTAAGCGAAGAAACCATTGCCCTTGCCGATGGTAATTTTATTATTCCGCAACTTGGATTTATTAAAAGCCTCAATGTTTCGGTGGCCTGTGCTGTTTCTATTTATGAGGCACATCGTCAAAAAATGGCCGCTGGACATTACAAAGCGCAAACCATGTCTGCGGAGCGACAAGAAACTTTACTCACAAATTGGTGCGCGGAAGATTAATGTTTCGCAAATAATTTGTGGCGATTAATTTTTTGCAATTATTTTTTTACCGACTGATTTTTTTGCTTGGTCAAATACGTAAGGCTCACATTTAATTCAAATCCAATTAATAGGATCAGTGAGTTGATGTACATGAGGAGCATGATAATTAATACGGTTCCAATAGATCCATATACTTTATTGTAGTTAGAGCTTGCAAACATGTCTACCCAATACGAAAAAACGAGTGTGGT
>CAMAQW010000010.1 GCA_945860335.1 Sediminibacterium ginsengisoli
CATCTAAAAAATCAGTTGATGACGACGATGATGATTTTGATGAGGAAGAAGAAAATGACGACTGGAATGCGTCTGAAGAAGACGACAGTTGGGATCCAGATTTTGCAGAATTTGATTTACCAAAAAGTAAAACCAAAAAGCCTGCTGGACCAAAAAAGAAAGGTGCTGCTTCTGATGAAGACGACTTTAAATTAGACGAGGACTTCAATGAATTTGACCTCTTTGATGATAAGAACAGTGGATTTGATGACGATGATGATGATTTTTAATCATCTGTAACCCTACGTGAAAAAAAGTAAGCAGGTTTTTTTAATAGATAACCCTACATCATTTAAAGTGCAAATCTTACACTGGATCAACCAGTTTGAGGTTTGCACTTTTTTAGATAACCATGCTTATGCGTCGCCCTATGCTGCCCTGGATTGTATAGCAGCAGTTCATCCTACTTCCTATATTTCACTAGAACAAGTAGATCCTATTGCACTAAATGCTTACATGGAAGCGCAAAAGGAAAATTGGATGTTTGCGCACTTCAATTACGAATACCAAAGCATTACAAAGCCAAACAATAAAACAAATCATACTGGCTTCCCATTGGCTTTCTTATATACACCAGCCGTTATTATTGAATTACAAGATAATAAGGTTACCATTGAAAGCATACACGACAACGCTCAAGTAATTTTTGATCAAATACATGGTTTAGATTTTTCAGGCATCAGCCAAACACAGGCTATAAAGGCAAGTATTACTCCACTCGTTGACAAAGCGGCTTATTTGGCAAACATCGATAAAATTTTAGGCCTTATTAGGCGCGGTGATTTTTATGAAATCAATTATTGTCAAGGTTTTGAGGCTGCTCTTACAAATGCACATCCAGTTAATTTATACAAAGCACTAACGGCGTTGTCGCCTACCCCTTTTGCTTGCTTTTATAAAAATGCCCATCATTATCTTTTATGTGCAAGTCCCGAAAGATTTCTACAAAAAAAAGGTGATCAACTTATTTCACAACCCATTAAAGGAACGATCAAACGTAATCTAGAAAACGATGCGGATGATAAACTACAATTAGAGACACTTCAAAACAGTAGTAAAGACAAAAGTGAAAACGTAATGGTGGTAGATCTTGTAAGAAATGATTTGAGTAGAATTTGTAAACAAGGATCGGTTGAGGTATCAGAACTCTTTGGCATATATAGTTACCCGCAGGTACATCAAATGATTTCTACCATTACCGGGAAGATTGGTGACAATGTTTCCTTTTCTGAAATACTAGAAGCTACTTTTCCCATGGGTAGTATGACGGGCGCTCCTAAAAAGAGTGTCATGGAAACCATTGACCTTTTAGAGCCAACAAAACGAGGCTTGTACTCCGGCACTGTCGGCTATATCAATCCAGCTGGAGATTTTGATTTTAATGTAGTTATTAGAAGTATTTTTTTTAACAGCAATACCGGGAAAGCAAACTACCAAGTTGGTGGCGGTATCACCATTTATTCGGACCCAGAAAAAGAATATGAAGAGTGTTTACTCAAAGCATCCGCCATCGAAAAAGTACTTTTAAGTACCCACAATACTATTGATGAACGCCTTCAATAATGGCTCTCACAGATGCAAGTAGCAATTGATTTTTTTTAGCTAAAAAAATAGCTTCCTTATCTTTTGAAATGCGCATCGCATATTTTTCGCCTGCTGCTAAGGCTTTATCAAAACCAGGATTCCAAGCATTAAACTGCTGAATATTGATTTGTAATTCATTGGCAACTACCAGTGAGTTGAACCTCCCAGATACTTCTATCAGTGCCGACCCTGCAAGCTCGGCAGCAGAAAGTGTAAGGGGTGTATTTTTATTTTGCGTTTTTGCCTGCGCTACTTCTGCAGCTGTCATGGTTGTAAATCCTCCCGCGCCTTCAAATATTAAATGCGTAGCAATAAATTTTTTGACATGATTACGCGTTTCTTCTGGTAAAAAATATTGCAGTTGCCAAAAGTCTTTGCTTTTAGCCCTTCTAATAGCCGACCGTACACATCCATTCCCACAATTGTAAGCAGCCACTACTAGTAACCAATCATCAAATTCGGTATATAATTTTTTCATGATCCGCGCTGCCACGTGCGTGCTTTTAAAATAATCGGTGCGTTGATCCCAGTACCCACCAACTTGTAATCCATATTCTTTGGCAACCCCTGGCATAAGTTGCCACGGGCCTACAGCACCAGCCCAAGATATACCTCCTGCACCTAAATGACTTTCAATCACACTTAAGTATTTCATTTCTTTTGGTATGCCGTAATTGATCAAGATTTGATCGTACAAATCAAAATAGGGTTTGCCCCATACTTTCATTTTTTCAAGAGACTTACCCTGCTTTTTAATGTATTCATCTACAAAAGAAATAGCCCGTGGATTGATTTGTGATTGATAGGACTTATTAGACACTGCCTTATTGTACAAAAATAAATTAGCGAAGGGTTTTTTGTCGTCGATAAGGGTGTCCATCAAACCCGTATTGGCCGATACTTTAAACTGTATCAACACGCAAACAATACATCCTAAATTTCGAAAAAACTTATTCATGTAATTTTTGAATAGCCGTTGAGATTTGGAGTAGTGCCAGCTCTTCAAATGGAGCGCACATCACCTGAAGTCCAAAAGGAAGCCCCGAAGAATGCTGATACAAAGGAATTGAAATAGCTGGTATACCCACTAGGTTTGCATATACGGTATAAATATCTGCTAAAAACATAGCAACCGAATCTTTGGTATGATCCCCAATTAAAAACGCTGGACTTGGAACGGTAGGTAGTATTACAGCATCGTAGTTGTTAAATAACTGTGTAGCACCGTCTACCAATAGCTTTCTAATTTGTTGCGCTTTTGTAAAATAGGCATCAAAATAACCGGCGCTTAAAACAAAAGTGCCCAACATGATTCTTCGCTTTACCTCTTTACCAAAACCTTCACTTCTTGCATTTTTATAAAGTGCTGTAAGATCATTATTTTGAGCACTAGAGCGGTGTCCAAATTTTACCCCATCATAGCGTGATAAATTACTAGACGCTTCGGCGGTGGTTAACACATAATAAGTAGGCACTACAAGGTCTAACATGTCAAATGAAACAGCATCTACGATATAACCAGCTTTTTGCAAATTATGTATTGAAGTATAGATTGCTGCTTTAATTTCAGGATCCAAACTTGGATGCTCAAGCGCTTCTTTAAAATAGGCGATGCGTTTTTTTGAAGGTTGTTCATCTACCAACGTACTATATGCTGGAACAGGTTGTTCTGAAACAGTGCTATCAAATGCATCTTGGCCTGCAATAATTTCAAGGACTAACGCGGCATCGGCTACCGATTTTGCAAAAATGCCAATTTGATCAAATGAAGATGCGTATGCGACAAGTCCGTAACGTGAAATTCTTCCATAAGAAGGTTTAAGTCCCACAACACCACAAAAATCAGCGGGCTGTCTTACAGAGCCTCCAGTATCGGAGCCGAGGCTTATCATGCAGTGATTCATTTGAACACCAACTGCCGATCCACCCGATGAACCACCCGGCACACGCGTGGGGTCGATGCCATTTTTTACGGGACCATAGGCTGAGTTTTCGTTGCTACTACCCATGGCAAACTCATCACAGTTTTGTCTACCTAAAATAATAGCACCTGCTGCTTGTAATTTTTCTACTACAGTAGCGTTATAAATGGAATGGAAATTTTCTAAAATTTTAGATGCTCCAGACAAAGGATGATTCTTGTAGGCAATCACGTCTTTTAAACCCACTACTACACCATGTAAAGGTAGTAATGGCTGTCCGACCTGAATATGTTCGTCTAGTTTTTTTGCTGCTGCTAAAGCTTCGTCTTCGTAGATATTGAGCCATGCATTTAAAGTGGCGCCGCTTGTAGCTGCTTCCACAAAAAAACGAACGGCCTCCACAACTGTGGTTTGGCCGCTCTGTATATTGTTATGATAGTCTTTGATTGTAGTGAACCGAAACAAAGGCTAAGGTTGTTTGTTTGTCAGAATAAGTGAAATAAAAATTAAGCTTGTGTATCTTTTTCTTTGATACCTTCTTCTAATTCTTTTTTCACGTTGTTTTTTGCATCGTTGAATTCACGGATACCTTTACCAAGGCCGCGCATAAATTCTGGAATTTTTCGTCCGCCAAATAAAACAAGTACAACTACTGCAATGAGTAATATTTCTTGAAATCCTAAGTTGCCCATAATGATTTGATTTAAGACTATAAAGGTAGGGGAAAAATAATGTAAAGGGTCAAATAATGGGCATAAAAAAACGGAAGTAGCTGGATGCTAACTTCCGTTTGTAAAAAGGTATTGTTCTACTAGAAACGTTTTTCTTTAATACGTGCACTTTTACCGCTACGCTCACGTAGGTAGTATAGTTTAGCACGACGAACCTTACCCGTTTTGTTTAATTGGATAGATTCGATATTTGGAGATAAGATAGGAAATAAACGCTCAACGCCTACGCCATCCGAAATCTTACGTACAGTGAAAGAAGCAGTTGCTCCAGTTCCTTGTAACTTGATTACGTCTCCACGGAAACTTTGAATACGTTCTTTACCACCCTCAACGATTTTATAGTTAACAGTGACATTATCACCAGCCTTGAAGGCAGGATATTGCTTTTTTACGGTTAATTGTTCGTGTACAAACTGAACTGCTGCGTCCATATCTTTTAATTTTTGCGGACGGCAAAGGTAGGGGTAAAAATCGAAAATCGGAAGTGATTTACAATTTTTTTTACCTAGCTACGTTTACTGCCCTTTTCTCTCTAATTACGGTTACTTTAATTTGACCCGGATACGTCATTTCGGTTTGGATTTTTTGGGCTATTTCGAAGCTCAATTTATCGCTATCACCATCCGTAACTTTCTCAGCCTCAACGATTACGCGTAGTTCACGACCCGCCTGGATGGCATAAGCCTTTTCTACACCTTGATACGCTAAAGCCAGGTTTTCTAGGTCCTTAATACGCTGTAAGTATTGTTGCATGATTTCCCTACGAGCACCCGGGCGAGCGCCAGAGATGGCGTCACAAGCCTGAATAATAGGAGAAATCACATATTGCATCTCCATTTCATCGTGGTGGGCACCAATAGCATTTACAACAGCTGGGTTCTCACCATATTTTTCAGCGAGTTTTGCACCTAATAATGCGTGGCTTAGTTCTGTTTCTTCGTCAGGAACCTTACCTATATCGTGTAAAAGACCGGCTCTTTTTGCAAGTTTAGGGTTCATGCCTAGCTCAGACGCCATGATACCGCACAAATTGGCCGTTTCTCTACTATGCATGAGTAGGTTTTGACCATATGAAGATCTAAAGCGCATTTTACCTACAATACGAATAAGCTCTTTGTGAAGACCATGGATACCCATTTCAATAACGGTACGCTCTCCAATTTCCATCACCTGCTCTTCCAATTGTCTGCGGGTTTTTTCTACCACTTCTTCAATACGTGCTGGGTGGATACGGCCATCAGAAACAAGGCGCTGTAAACTTAAGCGGGCAATCTCACGGCGTAGTGGATCAAACGAAGAAAGGATGATGGCTTCCGGTGTATCATCTACAATTAAGTCTACACCCGTTGCAGCTTCAATGGCTCTAATGTTACGACCTTCTCTACCAATAATTTGACCTTTAATTTCGTCGGTTTCGAGGTTAAAAACGGTAACGGTATTTTCGATGGTTTGCTCTGCTGCCGTACGTTGTATGGTTTGAATAACAATTTTACGCGCTTCTTTATTTGCCTTTTGCTTGGCATCTTCGATGATGTCTTGTTGCATGGATAAAGCACGCGTTTGCGCTTCATTTTTAAGGCTTTCGATTAACTGCTCACGCGCATCATCTGCACTTAGGTTGGCAATTTTTTCGAGGCGGCGAATATGTTCTTCCTGGTGTTTTTCAAGCTCTGTACGCTTGGCGTTTACCACATCAATTTGCCTGTTTAGGTTTTCTTTGATGGCTTCGTTTTCTTTGACTTGTTTGTCTAGCGAAGTTTCTTTTTGGTTAACGGTAATTTCTTTTTGCTTGAGTCTATTTTCTACGTCAACCACTTTGCGGTTGCGTTCTAGCACTTCTCTTTCGTGTTCAGATTTAAGTTGTACAAATCTTTCTTTAGCCTCAAGTTGCTTTTCCTTTTTAATGGTTTCAGCCCTTAATTCGGCTTCTTTTAAAATATTTGCGGCTTGTGCGTTGGCTTCTTCAATTTGTTTTTTAGTATTTTTTGCGAAGAAAACCCTTCCCGCAACAACCCCTACTACAAGTGAGGTGGCGGCAAGTATTATAGAGACAATCGTCTGGTCCATTTTTAGCTTTTTTTAAGTTGTTCACAATCATTCTTTCACGCATACACATGAAGATTTACTTTAATAAGTAATCGGATAGGAACGAAGATACTTAAATCAGCGCTTTATCAATGAGTTTTTCGAGAGAGTTTATCTTTTCGGCAGCTTCTTTCCACTTTAGTTCGTGGATGGTGCTAGTGTTTTGCTCGGTGGCAAACCACAAAAGAACCATGGCTACATAGTCCTGCATGTCTTTACCGGCCAAATTTTGACGGTATTCGGCTATTTTATCGTTAATGAGGCTAGCCGATTTACGCACCATTTCCTCCTCGGCGGGCTCAATTCGGATGCGGTAGCTTCGATCTGCAATAACAATATTGATGGGAATTAGCTCAGACATACTATTTATTTAAGAAGCGTTAAACAGTGGTCAATTTCTTTGAGGTAGGTATTAATGCGCTTTTCGAGGGCCGCTTTTTCTTGATCCGAATAACCGCTGGCAGAACTTACTTGCAAGCCATCAAGCTGTTGTTGAAGGTTTCGCAGCATCTCCTCTTTTTGGTGTACCATACCGGTTGCTTTTTCTAGATCAGCAGTTAGGCGCTGATTTTCACGAAGTAACTGCTGCTGATTTTTGAGCAGCAACTGCAACTTTTCTTGCAAGGATTTAATATGTGTTTCGAATTCAAACATGTAAATACGCGTATAAATATAAGTGCTTATTTTCTGATTTCGGCACCTAATTCTTTTTCAAAAGCACTGATTAATTTCGATACCATGCTATCCGTTTCGGTATCTGTCATGGTTTTTTCTTCGTCAACAAATGTAAAACTAAGTGCCATCGACTTTTTGTTCACCCCTAATTTATCGCTTTCAAACACATCAAATAAACGGATGCCTTTTAGCTTAGGAAGTTTTACGGTAGCCACGGCAAGCTCAATAGCAGCATAGGTTACAGCACGGTCCACTACAAGTGCCAAATCTCGTTGTACAGCTGGAAACTTAGAAACTTCGGTGTATACAATTTTTTGTTTTTCGGCGGCAGTAACAAGGGCAGCCACATCGATGTCTACAAAAACAACACCTTGCTTGATATCAAATTGTTGACGCTTTTTAGGAGACACTTCTTGTAAAGTAGCAATGGTAAGTCCACCCACTGTTGCAGCAACACAGGTACTTGCGGTGTCTTTTGCGCTCTCGTCTAATGACCAGGTAATAGGCGGCAATCCAGTCAGGGTAGCAACCGCTTGTAAAATGCCTTTTGCCATTAATAGATCCTGCTCTTTGGATTTAACACGCCAACCTTCTTCGGTATCTAAACCACTTAAATAAATACACAAATGCTCTTTTTCAGAATACTGCCCAGAACCACTGGTAGCGTATGTTTTACCAAATTCAAACAAACGTAAATTATGGTTACGTCTATTGCAATTGTAAGCGATGGTTTCAAGTCCAGTTTCAAGCATCGACGGACGAAGCACGTCTAAATCGGCACTTAAATTATTCATCATTTTTACCGCCGTTGATAAAACAGCTGGCGTAAAATATTGACTGTTGGTAATTGAGTTTGTAAAAATTTCTACAAAACCTTTGCCTACTAAAAAGTTGGCTGTTTTTTCTTTGATCACTTCTTTAGCACTTGCTACTTCTACAGCAGGGCTAATGGTAATGGTGGTAGGAATTTCAATATTATCGAGTCCGTCAATACGTAAAATTTCTTCTACTAAATCTGCAGGGATACTAATGTCTGGTTTACTATAAGGTACTGCAACACGTAGTTCATCAATGCCTTCCGCAATCACTTCAAAACCCAGTGCCGTCAAGATTTTTTTAACCGCTTCTGGGTGATAATTTTTACCACTTAATTTTTTGATGTAATGATACTTAACCGCTACTTCTGTTTTTGGCGTTACGTTTGGATAGATGTCTGTAATGTCAGAACTAATGCTACCGCCAGCCACTTCTTTAATAAGAAGTGCAGCTCTTTTTAAAACCTGAACCGTGGATGCAATATCAACACCTTTTTCAAATCTAGTTGCAGCGTCGGTGCGCAGTCCATGGTGTAAAGACGTTTTACGAATGGTGGTTGGATGAAACCAAGCACTCTCTAAGAATATAGACGTCGTTCCTGCATGTACGCCACTTGCAGCACCACCAAACACACCTGCAATACACATAGGATCTGTGGCATTACAAATTAATAAATCAGCATCTTGTAATTTTCTTTCTTTGGTATCAAGGGTTGTAAAGGATGTACCGGCAGCCACATTTTTTACAATCACTATACCGCCCGAAATAGCTGCAGCATCAAAAGCATGCAGCGGTTGGCCGGTTTCGTGTAACATATAATTGGTAACGTCTACGATATTATTGATAGGTCTTACGCCAATAGCCGTTAATCTATTTTTTAACCAACTTGGAGAATCAGATACCGTAACACCCGTTAATTCCACACCCGCATAACGCTTACAGGCTGCTTCGTTTTCGATGCTAACATGAATCGTTTTATTGTTTTGATCTGGGGTAAAAGAATTTGAAAACGGTGTAACCGGTTTTGCTTCTTTTTCGTGGTGCGTTAAATAAGCACACACGTCTTTTGCAACACCCAAATGGCTCATTGCGTCCATGCGATTTGGTGTTAAACCAATTTCATACACCCAGTCTTGATAGGGCTCAAACAGTGTGGCAGCAGGCGTTCCAACGGTAGTATCCGCTGCTAAAACCATGATACCGTCATGACTTGTGCCAAGTCCAATTTCATCTTCGGCGCAAATCATTCCAAAACTTTCTTCACCTCTGATTTTTGCAACACGCATGGTTAAAGGATCACCAGTGCTTGGATAAATAGTAGTCCCAATAGTTGCAACAATTACTTTTTGTCCTACGGCAACATTGGAGGCACCACATACAATTTGAAGTGGCGCTTCTGCACCGATGTTTACAGTAGTAATTTTTAATTTATCGGCATTGGGGTGCTGCGTAACCGTAAGCACTTCTCCCACCACTAGTCCAGCAAGTCCTCCTTTTACATTTTCATAAAACGTTAAACTCTCAACCTCTAACCCAATAGACGTTAAAATTTTAGACAATTTTTCGGGCTCAATGGGCCAAGGAAGATATTCAGATAGCCAGTTATAACTTATGGTCATGATTGCTTTTACGTATTTAAGAGGCTCAAAAATAAGTTTTTATAGCCGTAAATGCTACGCTTTCATGGGAACAAAAGACACAATCACCGTAAAATTCTCTTTGCACAAGTTTTGTTAATAATGCTCTTTTTTGGTGGAATAAGTTTTGATAATGGTGGACAACAGTAGTAAATTGTGTGAATAGCGAAGTAAAAACCTGCATAACCGGTTAGTTCCGTGTGGACGAAAAATAGCGAGGAAATACTTGAAAAAGCGCAAATCTTGGTGCATATTCGCTCTAATCTGTTGGCGCCTGGCGCCACAAACAACTTACTAAAGCAACCCTACAATGGACGTTAAAATTACCAATACCAACCGCAAACCTAGAAAGCCTTCCATAGACATGAGCAGCATGCTCTATGGTAAAGTGCCACCGCAAGCCAAAGAATTAGAGGAAGCGGTGCTAGGTGCCATTATGCTTGAAAAAAGTGCATTTGATACGGTTTCAGAAATTATTAAGCCCGAATGTTTTTATGTAGAAGCGCATCAGCTGATTTTTAAAGTGATGCAGCAACTGCAAAACGATAGTGTGCCTATCGATATTTTAACGGTGGTGGAAGGTCTAAAATCAAAAAATGAATTAGACCTTGTGGGTGGGCCTTATCAAATAACCAAGTTAACCAACTCGGTGGTATCGGCTGCTAACATTGACGCGCACGCAAGAATTATTTTGCAAAAATTTATTCAGCGCGAACTCATCAGAATTAGTGGTGAAATTATTGGAGACGCATATGAAGACAGCACCGACGTTTTTGATTTACTAGATGAGAGTGAAACAAAAATGTTTAACATCACCAACAATTATCTTAAAAAGAATTTCGAAGAAATAGGACAGGTGCTTGCAAAAACCATCAATCGTATTGATGAATTGCGTACCAAAACAGAAGATATTTCTGGTGTGCCAAGTGGATTCCCTACACTAGACCGTATTACCTACGGATGGCAACCTACCGATTTAATTATCCTTGCGGCAAGACCGTCTGTGGGTAAAACAGCCTTTGCATTAAATTTAGCACGTAACGCTGCATTGCACCCTACAAAGCCAATCCCTGTTGGGTTTTTCTCGTTAGAGATGAGTGCACCGCAGCTTGTGCAACGTATTTTAAGTGCAGAGAGTGAAATTAAAATGGAAAAAATTTCTAGGGGTAAACTAGAAGACTACGAATACCAACAACTACATGCAAAGGGATTAAAAAAATTAGAGCGTGCGCCACTTTACATCGATGACACTGCCGCTTTAAATATTTTTGAATTTAGAGCAAAAGCTAGAAGGCTGGTAAACAAACACAAGGTTGGCATTATCATTATTGACTACCTACAATTGATGAGTGGTAGTGGTGACAGAAACAATAACCGTGAGCAAGAAATTTCAAATATTTCTCGAAGCTTAAAAGCACTAGCCAAAGAATTAAACATCCCAATTGTTGCACTTTCGCAGTTGAGTCGTGCTGTGGAAACAAGAAAGGAAAGTAAAATGCCGCAGCTTAGTGACCTTCGTGAATCAGGTGCGATTGAACAAGATGCCGATATGGTTATGTTTATTTACCGTCCAGAATATTACGAAGTAATGAGCAATGATATGGGCGAAAGTACCCATGGCGAAACGCACGTAAGAATTGCAAAACATAGAAACGGTCAATTAGACACTATTAAACTACGCGCTAAACTCGATATTCAAAAATTTGAAGAATGGGATGGCGATGGTTCAGGTTTTGGATCTAGCAACTGGAAACCGGTTGCCCCAGGAAGCACGGCTGGTTCTGGCACTCAAGACAGCGCTAAACTATTTATTCAAAAAGAAAGCAAAATGAATGAGGGTGATTTTGACGAAGGTTTTGACAACGAAACACCTTTTTAATTTTACTACTTTTTAGCAAATATCATGTCGGCACTACCTTATTTTTACGAACCTAGCATTCAAAAAAACAACACGCACTTTGAATTAAGTGAAGTGACGTCAAAGCATTGTATTCAAGTGCTTCGTATGCGTGCTGGAGAAAGCCTACACCTTACCGACGGTATCGGAAACCTATACACAGCAAGTATTGTAGAGCCCGACAAAAAAAATACGGTGGTTCGCATTGAATCGGTAGAGCATACCCCTGCTCCTACTAAAAACGTTTGCATTGCAATAGGACTTTTAAAAAATACAGGACGCTTTGAATGGTTTTTAGAAAAAGCGACAGAAATGGGCGTGACAAAAATTGTCCCGTTAATTTGCGAGCGAAGCGAGCGTTCTAATCTCAAAGGGGAACGCATGATGGGCGTAGTTGTTGCTGCGCTCATTCAGAGCAAACAAACATGGTTGCCTGTTTTATCGGAACCTACCACTGTTGCGCAGTTTATTGATAAGCATCCTAGTTCGCAAAAGCTCATTGCACATTGTGAGGAAGGAAATAAAACAGCACTCAAAGACATCCCTAATTCCAACAATACGAGTATTTTGATTGGACCAGAAGGGGATTTTACCCCGTCAGAAATTACACTTGCCATAGATGCAAAATATACACCTGTTAGTCTTGGCGAAACCAGGCTCAGAACAGAAACGGCGGGCATGGTAGCCGCAGCACTCTTACTATATAAAAATTAACTGTACCCATAAAATCACTGCATGCAAGCTATCTATCAAATTATTCGCAGTCATTTTTTTATACGCTTGATTGTAGTTTTTATCATTGCGGCTTTTTCAACAACAGGATGGGCAAATAACTACACAACACAACAACAAGATACTATCACAGAAACTATCATTGATTCGTTCATTACAATACAGGCCGTTCCGGAAAAATATAGCACTGCCATCCGTAGTTTTTACAGGGGCAATAAACACCAGTATGTTTGGATTCAATCAAAAAAAATCAAACCCCATACCAAAGACTTTATAGCGCACGCAAACAAACTAGCAGAACTCTGGGTAGATAGTAGTTTTATTGAACTACTTACCCTGCAAAATTTCAATCAAAATGCACAGCAAACAAATATTGAATTAGCACTTAGTCTTTCCTTTTTTAAATACGCAGACAAATGGCTCATGCCCACTGATATTGACCCTGCTATAGTAAACTGGCGCATTCCAAAAAAATCATTGACACTAGCAAATCAATTAAATAATTGGTTAAACCCAACCACTAAAATGGGATTTAACACAGGTAGCCAGAATTTTAAACAATTGCTCGAAAATTATGCCAACCTCTCAAAAATTTCAGCGCTTGATACAGGTATACATATTAACTCAAAGCAAACCAAGATTAACAAGGGAGACATGGTCCCTGTAATTAGACAAATCAAAAAGAAATTACAATTACTTGGTGATTTTAAAAGTACAGACACCACGTCACTATATAGCAATACCCTAGGACTTGCCATCAATAGATTTCAAGAAAGAATGGGGCTTGCAAAAACAAATTATATTGACAAGATTGTATTACAAGCCCTTCAAATACCCATCAAACAGCACGCAAAGACCATTGCAATTAATTTAGAGCGCTTACGCTGGATGCCTGCCATGATGGATAGTAACTACATCGTTGTAAATATTCCAGCCTATCAGCTGCTTGTATTTGATAGCAGCAAAATTCAGTTTAAAATGCCAGTGATTGTTGGTTCAGAATCAAACAATACCGTCATATTTAGCAACCGCATGCGTTACGTTGTTTTTAGTCCCTATTGGAATGTACCTCCCAGTATTGTAAAAGCAGAAATTTTACCAGGCATTAAAAAAAACAAAAACTATCTAGCACAAAAAAATATGGAAATTACATCGCCTGGCGATGTACCCACCATCAGACAGTTACCTGGTGCGCAAAACTCGCTTGGTCTGGTTAAATTTTTATTCCCAAACCCCTACAATATATATTTACATGACACACCGGGTAAACATCTTTTTGCAAAACAAAATAGAGGTTTTAGCCATGGCTGTATTAGGCTCGGAGATGCTAAAAAAATGGCAGGCTACCTGCTAAGATCCGACACCAGTTGGACGGCTATAAAAATAGACACAGCGATGCACCAACAAAAAGAAAAATGGGTAACACTTAAAAAAACAATCCCAGTTTTTATTGCCTATTTTACAAGTTGGGTAGACAGCTATGGTGTTTTACAGTTTAGGAAAGATATTTATGATCATGATGCCAAAATGGAGCGCATACTTTTTAGAAAAGAAGAGGTCCAACTATAACAACCATATCTTAACTTTGAAATAAAGAATTACGATGCATTTAATTGAAGTTACAAGCGCCGATACTGCCAAAGATTTTTTAGAAGTACAAGCTATTATCAATGCTGGTAACCCCAATTATATTAGACCCCTTAACAACGAGGTCAATGATGTTTTTGATGCGACTAAAAATAAAAACTTTAAATACGGCGAAGCAAAAAGATGGATACTTGAAACAGACGATGGTGAACTCGTAGGCCGTATCGCAGCTTTTACCAATTCAAAATATATTAATAAAGGGACTGATTTTAACACCGGTGGCGTTGGTTTTTTTGATTGTATCAATGATCAAGCTGCAGCCAATTTACTTTTTGATACCGCTAAAGAATGGCTTACCCAAAAAGGTATGGAAGCCATGGACGGACCCATCAATTTTGGGGACAGAGACAAGTGGTGGGGCCTGATGGTAGAAGGTTTTGAAAAACCGCCCATGTATGGCATGTCTTATAATCCTGAATACTACGAAACCTTGTTTACAAACTACGGTTTTCAAAATTATTACAACCAATACTATTATGCGACGAGCGTTAAAGGAGACCTTCCAGCAAGATTTCCTGAGAGACACGCACGCTTTGCAGCCAAGCCAGATTATGTTGCTAAGCACGTTAAATTAAGCGAGCTTGAAAAATATGCCGGGGACTTTGCAACCGTTTACAATGCAGCTTGGGCACAACATGGAGAAGCCAAAGAGGTTACCAAGGAACAAGTGATCAAGCTTTTTAAGACCATGAAACCTATTATGGATGAACGTCTTGTTTGGTTTGCCTATTATAAAACAGAACCTATTGGTATGTTCATTAATATTCCAGACCTCAACCAATATTTTAAACATTTTAATGGAAAACTAGGTTGGTTTGAAAAACTTCGTTTGTTATACATGACTAAAACTGGAACAAACAAACAACTCACTGGACTCGCTTTTGGTATTGTTCCTAAATACCAATCACTTGGTATTGATAGTTTTATGATTCAGGAATGCTCACTACTTATTAAAGACAAAGATTGGTACGACCGTTACGAAATGGGTTGGGCTGGCGATTGGAATCCAAAAATGCTCAATATTTATAAAAGTTTAGGCGCTACACCTAGCCGCAGAATGGTCACTTTTAGGTGTCTTTTTGATGCATCCAAGACCTTTGAACGTCACCCAGAAATGGTATACGGTTAAAATTATACCCATGTGCAAAAAAGGTGGGGTTTAGATAAGGGGAAGCATACCGTTGTGCTTATATTGCAACCCTGTTATGGAAAATCATTTTGTTGTTTCGGCCCGTAAGTATAGACCCCAAAACTTTAATACCGTTGTTGGGCAATCGCATATTACGACAACCCTAAAAAACGCCATCAAAAACAACCAACTCGCACACGCGTTTTTGTTTTGTGGTCCAAGGGGTGTTGGAAAAACAACATGTGCCAGAATTTTAGCCAAAACCATTAACTGTACAAGCCCTACACCAGATGGTGAAGCTTGTAACACATGCAACAGTTGCGTATCGTTTGACGCAGGCACATCACTCAATATTCATGAGCTAGATGCGGCGAGCAATAACTCGGTAGATGATATTAGATCACTTGTAGAACAGGTAAGATTTGCACCGCAAGCAGGAAAATACAAAGTGTATATAGTGGATGAGGTACACATGCTCAGCGCTAGTGCCTTTAATGCATTTTTAAAAACATTAGAAGAACCCCCTTCGTACGCCATTTTTATTTTGGCAACTACCGAAAAACATAAAATACTTCCAACCATTTTAAGTCGTTGTCAAATTTTTGATTTTAAAAGAATCACCAACAACGACACCGTAGAACACTTAGAAGAAATTGCAGGTAAAGAATCGATTAAAGCCGAGCGTGCAGCACTACAAGTTATTGCACAAAAGAGTGAAGGGTGTATGCGTGATTCACTAAGTATTTTAGATAAAATTGTAAGCTTTACGGGTGGTAGTTTAACCTATCAAAATACCCTAGAGCACTTAAATATTTTAGACGAGGATTATTTTTTCAAAATGCTAGAAAGCATGCAGGCCAAGGATTTGGCGGCATCGATGGTACTCTACGACGAAATCAATAGAAAGGGTTTTGAAGGAGATATGGTACTCAATGGATTTGCAGAATTCATTCGTAATATTTTGGTTTGTAAAGATCCAAAATCTGCTCCTTTACTAGAAGTAGTAGAAGGTATGCAGGATAAGTATATTTCCGCCGCTGCTGCAATGGGCATGTCCTATTTGGTGAGTGCGCTCAATATTTTAAATGAAGCGGAGATCAACTATAAAATGGCGCGCAACAAAAGATTGCACGTAGAACTAACGCTCATTAAATTAAACTTTTTACAAGAAGCCATTGAACTTGCTTCAGAAAATGGTTCCATCATAAAAAAAAAACGGATTGATGGACCAGTAGCCATTAGAACAAAAAGTATACCTTCTATTCAAATTGCGGCTCCGCCAGTTTCAAATAAATTAAGCGCTACATTAACGATACACAAAGAAGTAGTAGTGAAAGAAGCGGTTCAAGCATCTGCAGCTGAGACTGCTCCACAAGCGCCTGTTGCTTCAGTGCCTGTTGTTGCCTCTAGTCCTGCTGCGCCAGACCAAATGCGCGCTAGATCTACTGAAGCTGCCGCCCCAGCTGGTCCTAAAAAGAACCTATTAACAGCCCTTCGTGAAAAATATGGTGACCAGTATGCTATTGAAGAAGTAAAAGAAGCAGAATCCCTTAACTTAGAAAAGCTAAGGGCTTGCTGGGACGCATATGGCGCCACACTAGAAGCGCAACAAAAGCACTCTGCCTCAGGAACTTTTAAAATGGCGGTTCTTGAAATTGAAAGTGATATCCATTTTACCGTACGTGTGCCCGGTTTAACGGCTCAAAAGTTTGTAGAGCAAGAACGCATGATGCTCATTGATCAAATATTTGCTACGTTCAATAACCGCTCTATAAAATTTAGCATCATAGTAGATGCTACAGAAAAAGAAGACGTTCCTATTCATATGCGACTTAATAGCAAGCAAAAGTTTGAACGCATTAGCGAGCAGTATCCACTACTCAAAGAATTAAAGGAGAAATTGAAATTAGAAATTGATTATTAACCCAGGTGGGCGCTATATTTTTTTAGTAGCGCTATAACTATTTTTTAATAACCACTGAAGTACTTTATCACGCTGATCCCCTTGCACAATAATTTCGGCGTCTTTTACAGAGCCGCCGGTACCGCAAAAATTTTTTAATTGCTTGCCTAATTTTTCAACGTCTTCGGAGGTTCCAACAAAACCAGTAATAAGCGTAACAGCCTTACCAGCTCTATGTTTGGTATCCAAACGAATACGAAGTGATTGTTTTGCCGGTGGTAAAGTTTCTAGGATTTCATCCTGCTCCGGCTCAAAATTAAAATTAGGATCTGTACTATAAATGAACCCTCTTGCGTCTGATTTATTTTTCTTGCTCATGAAAATAATGTGGTCATTAATTAACACGTAGGGTTACGATATGATAGGGCGCTGCATTTTTTTTCATGAGCATCAGGGTAATGTTATAATTTTTACTTGCGCCACTAATTTTTCCCGTCAAATACATGGTATTCCCAATTTCTCTTTGTGCGGTACGCTCAAATCCTTTGATCTTATAATCGTTGTAAAAAGCAGCTAATTTTTGGGCCGCTTTTTCACTAGCTACAATTTTATCTTCGGGGGCGTCTAAAAATTTTATGTCTACTACCACTGCAAAATGTTTTGCAACCTCTGCAGCATTTCCAGATTTTAAAGCGGCAACAACCTGATCTGCATCTCCCTGAAAAGGCCCTTCAAACGCTGTGGTTAACAGCAGGAGAGGAAATAAAAGGCCTAATAAATGCTTTTTCATGGTCTGGTTTTATATGACTCACTCAAAAATAACTAAGATGTAGCAATTAATAAGATTATCCCCCTTTAAAATTGAGGTTTTGCCCCAAAAATAAAGGTTGTAAATTTGTAGTATGAAACGCAAAGTAATTCTCGTAATCATGGATG
Source organism: Sediminibacterium ginsengisoli (assembly GCA_945860335.1). GTDB lineage: Bacteria > Bacteroidota > Bacteroidia > Chitinophagales > Chitinophagaceae > Sediminibacterium > Sediminibacterium ginsengisoli_B. The sequence continues at coordinate 17,734 of CAMAQW010000010.1, forward strand.
GCTGGGGTCTTGGCACAATAAAAATGTCAGATGCAATCCAACAATCTAAAACACCATTTGTAAGTAGCCTTTATACCAAATACGCACATAGCACACTAGTAACATGTGGTGAAGACGTTGGCTTACCTGAAGGTCAAATGGGTAATTCAGAAGTAGGTCACTTAAATATTGGTGCGGGAAGAATTGTATACCAAGAACTACAACGCATCAATGTTGCCATTAAAACCGGCGAGCTTGCAAGCAATAAAACTTTTTTGGAAGCTGTTAACTATGCTAAAACAAACAACAAGCCACTTCACTTAATGGGGCTTGTTAGTGATGGTGGTGTACATGCGCATATCAATCACCTAACTGCTATTTGCGATTATTGTAAAGCAAATGGTCTTACAGAGGTTTATATTCATGCATTTACAGATGGACGCGATACCGATCCAAAAAGTGGTTTAGGTTTTATTACTACGCTCACGAAGCATTTACAAAATAGTATTGGTAAAATTGCAACCATTAGTGGTCGTTACTACGCCATGGACCGTGATAAAAGATGGGAAAGGGTAAAGCTTGCCTATGATTGCCTCGTACATAATGCTGGGCCACGTGCAACTAGCGCTACAAGTGCTTTAGAAGCTGCATACACTGCTGATACCACCGATGAATTTTTACTGCCTACTGTTATTGTGGATGACAACAACGAACCTGTTGCTGCTATCAAAGAAGGCGACGCCGTATTCTGTTTTAATTTTAGAACAGACCGTTGTAGAGAAATTACAGAAGTGCTAACGCAACAAGCATTTCCAGAATATAATATGCAACCGTTACAGCTACATTACACCACCATGACACAGTACGACCAAACATTTAAAGGCATACACGTAGTTTTTGAAAATGATAATTTACAAAATACACTTGGAGAAGTATTAGCGGCTCATGGTAAAAAACAAATTAGAATTGCGGAAACTGAAAAATACCCGCACGTAACTTTCTTTTTTAGCGGCGGTAGAGAACAACCTTTTGAAGGAGAAAATAGAATCATGGTGGCGTCCCCAAAAGTTGCTACTTATGATCTACAACCAGAAATGAGCGCTGTTGGTATCACCGATTTATTGGTTCCAGAAATAGAAGCCGAATCTGCCGATTTTATTTGCCTAAACTACGCAAACGCAGATATGGTAGGCCATACCGGTGTTTTTGTGGCAGCCATTAAAGCGGTAGAAACTGTAGATGCCTGTGTAAATAGAGTGGTAACAGCAGGTCTTGCACACGGCTACACCCTACTTGTTACCGCAGATCATGGTAACGCTGATTTTATGATCAACGAAGACGGAAGCCCTAACACGGCGCATACTTTAAATTTAGTACCTTTATTTTTAGTAGACACTGATTTAAAAGTGAACCTTACAGCAGGTAAACTTGGAGACATTGCACCAACTATTTTACATTTAATGGAGCTTCCTATACCAAAAGAAATGACTGGAAATATTTTAATTTCATAAAACCACCCTACCATGAGTTTACTAAAAAAAATAGGCCTTGCACTTGTTGTTATTCTAGTTGTACTACAAGCGTTTAAGCCTGAAAAAAATGTATCAGACGATCATTCAAAAAATATTGCAACCCTTTACCCAGTGTCAAAAGAGGTGGATGCCATTTTGGTAAAAGCTTGTAATGATTGTCATAGCAATAACACAAAATACCCTTGGTACGCTAGTGTGCAACCACTAGCTTGGTGGATTAATGACCATGTAGTAGACGGCAAAAAACATTTTAATCTAGACGATTTTGCCAATTATAAATTACGCAAGCAGTATCATAAAATGGAGGAAGTAATTGAACAGGTAAAAGAAGGTGAAATGCCGCTTGAATCTTATAGCCTTATACATGGCGAGGCAAAATTATCTCAAGAAGAAAGAGTTGTGCTTACAAGCTGGGCACAATCGGTGCTTGATTCTATGAAAGCGACCTATCCTATAGATAGTTTAATCAAAAAGAATTAATAGCGTTAATCTACGCTCTTTTATTAGCCCGCTTA
>CAMAQW010000011.1 GCA_945860335.1 Sediminibacterium ginsengisoli
TTCCGCGCTCATTTAATAAAACAGTACAACAATCTGGAACCTCTGCTTGTTTGGCGTTACGCTCAATCATGGGGCGCTTTAAAATGCGCTCAAAAATGTCTGTAACATGCGCGAGTGTTGCCGCATCTACTACCATTTTCCCGCCAAAATATTCACACAATAAAGGTTTTGTAATATCATCTGATGTGGGGCCTAAACCGCCGGTTAAAAGCACGATAGAGGCTTTCTTGCTTTCTGCTTCTAGTGCAGCCCAAATATCTTCCCAAACATCACCAACCGCCACTCTGTTTTTAATGGCAATGCCCGCTTTGTTTAGTTCCTGGGCAATCCAAGCACTATTGGTGTCAATTACTTGACCTATTAATAATTCGTCTCCAATAGTGATGATGGATGCAAACACTTTTTCCATGGCTGGGCCTTAAATTTAGTGCGAAGTAAATATAGTAAGCACAAACAGGCAAATATAAATATATTGCACTCTATGAAAACACAAAATTTTAGTAACCACAGTAGGTTGGTAGCCGGTTGGCACGGAGTTACCTTTTTTGCCATTTTAGCTTTTTGGATTGGCAGCTTTGTTAATTTGGCACATGCCGATGGAGCCGCAGTTTATAGCGCAACCTTATTAAGTGTTGCGGGCTTTATATTTTTATGTTTTTTTGTTTTTGTTCGCATGTTTGCTTTAAAAGCACAGGATAGAGCCATCAGAGCCGAAGAAAACTTAAGACATTTTGTACTAACCGGAAAATTACTCCCAGCTAGTTTGCGTATTGGTCAAATAGTAGCACTTCGTTTTGCCTCCGACGATGAGTTTGCCACTCTTGCACAAAAAGCTGCCGAAGAAAATTTACCTGGTAAACAAATCAAACAGTCTATTACTAATTGGAAAGAAGATACTTACCGCGTATAAATATAATCGTACATTTTATGAAACATCTATTTTTGGTGCTATCGTTTGTGTGCTTGATCGCAATAGAAGCATTGGCACAATCAACACCACCATCAAATGCAGCGCCTAACAACGATGCCGAAAAAGAGGCCGTTAAAAATGTGATCAAGCAAACATTTAAAGCCATGATTACGGTAGACACAGTATTATTGAAATCATGTTTTGCGCCAGGCGCCATTATGCATGTGATACAAAACCAAAAAGATTCGGTGATCGTAAGAACTAGCAGGGTAGCTGATTTTGTTGCTAGTATTGGAAAGCAGCAATCAGGCGCACTTGACGAGCGTTCTTTTGATGAAATTATTTATATAGACCGTGAACTTGCCTCCGCGTGGGCACCCTATACCTTTCACCGCAATGGACAGTTCTCACATAAAGGCATTGATAGCTTTCAATTTGTTAAATTAAAAGAAGGCTGGAAAATTCAATACCTCATTTATAACATGTATCAGTAATGACTTGTCGCAATTATTGAGTTATAAAAAACGGCGCTAACTTTTCTTTAAGGCTTTCAGGTATGATGGCCCGCTTACCAGTGGCGGCATCAATAAAATAGAGGACAACTTTACCCTGCGTAAGTAACTTGCCCGATTCGTTGAATACCTCGGTAATAAACTTGATTTGATGTTCGTGTGGAAGCTGAGGCACTGTTGTTTTTACCGTTAACAAATCGTCGTAGTGGGCAGGTCTAATGTATTTGGTTTCCATCGTTACTACGGGCATATGAATCCCCATTTTTTCAATTTCTTTGTAAGAAAGCCCAATGGCACGCATGGCCTCTACACGACCTACTTCAAAATACTGGGCATAATTACCATAATATACCACGTCCATTTGATCGGTTTCTGCGTATCTAACTCGAATGTTTGTATGATGCTCGTACATAGTTTCCCCTGCTTTTGTTGACAAACTTACGGCATCTATCTGTTTTTCCACAAATGCCCACAAGAAAGGGCCTTACGGAGTGGTAATGCTACCTTTAAAATGGTTTTCGCTTTTTATTAAGAAAGAAATATAAACCTTTGTAAAAAAGGCTATCATACATATGAAACTACACACTTCAATTTTATCGGTATTCTTTTTTATGCTAGCACAAATAGGTTTGGCGCAAACTCCAGTTTTGCCGAGTTCAATGGATGCTAGTATGCGTGAGTTGCAAACTTTTGTTTCGGAGAGGGCGTATATGAGCAGTTTTCAATTAGCCAAAGAACTCAAGCGCACTTCTATGTATCAGAACAATAGTTCTGTAAAAGAAAAGGTTGATTTTTATTTATTAGTGAGTGGATTACAATTAGATGAAAAAGGAATTGTAGAGGAGGCCAGTGATTTTATTAAAGCAGCCGTAGATCCTGCCTTTCGTCAAATGATGACCTATTATGTAGGTATTTATTATTTTAGAAATAACAATCCCGCGCAAAGTTTAGCCTATTTGGAAACAGCAAAACTGGCCAATCTTAACAATGCGCAAATAGGCGAAGTAAAGTATTTATTAGGGTATCTCTATTTTAGTTTAGGACAATTTGAAAAAGCGAAACAACCACTCGATGCTGTTAGACAAACGGTGGGTGACTTATATTATGTGGATGCCAATTATTACTACGGCTTTATTGCATTCAAAGAAAAAAATTATCCGGTAGCACTTAGTTGTTTTGAAATTGCTAAAGCGGCGGCTGCATATGATAAACTCATTCCTTTTTACAATGCACAGATCTATTATTTTACGGGAAACGCCGAAAAAGCTTTGTCTACGGCATTAGATGCTTTAAAATCTGGTAATCAGTACTATGAAAAACCTTTACAGCAACTTGTTGGTAGATTGCTTTTTGCAAAAAATGATTTTACTGCAGCATTGCCGTACCTAGAAAAGTACGTTGCTAGCACTAAAACGCCTTCAAGCGAAGATGTGTATGAATTATCATTTTGTTATTTTGAGCAAAAAAAATGGAACAACGCCATTGAAGGTTTTAAGAAGCTCACTACCGGAAAAGACTCCTTGTCTCAAAATAGCATGTATCTTTTGGCCAAAGCCTATTTGGAAATAGGAGATAAGGCAAATGCGCGTAATGCATTTATTTTTTGTGCCGAAAACAACAGCAATAAAGTACAAAAAGAAGTGGCCAGTTTTTCTGTAGCTAAACTGTCTTTTGAGGAGGGGCTTACCAATGAAGCATTAAAAGGGTTTCAAGAATTTCTAAAACAATATCCGCGCTCAACCTTTACCCAGGAAGCCACTGATTTACTCGTTAATACCCTTGCCCGAACCAGTAATTTTAAAGAAGGTCTCAAGTTGTATGCTGGTATTAAAAATCCATCGGCCCTGGCTCAAAAAGCATACCCGTCCTTACTTTATGGAAGAGCCGTAGAACTTATCAATGATCAGTTTATTGATGCAGCAGATAGCCTACTAGATCATTTGCTTACGGCACCCAATAACCAGGATGTAGCGGTATTGGCTAATTTTTGGAAGTCTGAAATGCAATTTAGAAAAGGTCAGTATAACCAAGGGGTTGCTTATTTACAAAAGTATTTGTTAGCTCCTGTTGTTAATGCCGAAGTGAATTTGAGCAATGCATATTACAACCTAGGGTTTGCTCAAATGCAATTACAACAGTATTCCGATGCTATCATTAGTTTTGAAAAAGCGTCGGCTACCGTAAAAATGGGATCGTCTATTTTTCAGGATCTAGTCATTAAAAAAGCCGATTGCTTTTTTATGACAAAAGATTTTACAAAGGCAATGGCACTCTACAATCAAGTCATTGACCGTAATTATGACGCAGCGGATTATGCCTATTTTCAAAAGTCTATCATTTTAGGCGCTTCCAATAAAACGTCAGAAAAATTAGAGCTCCTTCAAAAATTTGTAAAGCAATATCCAAATTCGGGACTTATTGGTGATGTGTATATGGAAATGGCCAACACCTATTTAGCATCCGAATCCTTTGCACTCGCTGTTGCTCCATTGCAGCAAATTACCTCAAGTGTTCCGCTTGCTGCTTGGCATCCGGCTGCTTATTTAAAACTCGGCGTAGCTTATTTTAATATTGATAAAAACGACGAGGCGCTAGCTACATTTAAAAGTTTACTTGCTAAGTTTCCAAACACCGAAGAATCTGAGTCGTCTATTGAATATATCAGAAACATATTTGTAGAAAACCAAAAGCCGCAGGATTTTATAGCCTTTATGGAATCTAATGGAAAAGCTTTATCTGAAACAGAAGCAGATTCATTAACCTATCAGGCGGCGCTTCTGCGTTACGAGCAAAAAGATTTTGCGGGTACAAAAAATGGAATGAGTGCCTACATTGATAAATTCCCAAATGGAGCTCATTTGTTAGAGGCGCACGATATCATGGCTTCTATTTATGAGTCTGAAAAAAATACAGTAAGCGCTGTTAAATACCTTTCTTTCATCGCTTCTAAAGCCCCCAATAAATTTGCCACTGATGCAGTATTACACCTTGCAAGGGCTTATTATTTTGAACTACGCGATTATACAAAAGCAACTAGTTATTATAAACAGTTAGATGCAATGGCTATCGACGAAGCCATTAAAAAAGAAGCGGTACGCGGATTAATTAGGAGTGCTACCAAACAATCTAATTGGGAAGATGCACTTCCAGCAGCCATGCAAATTTTGGAGATGTCTGGTGCGGCTTCTGATGATAAAGTGATGGCCAATTTTGTAATGGCAAAATCAAAGCAACTATCTGTATCACTTGATACAGCGGTAATCTATTACAAAGAAGTAATTGCATCTGGCAAATCAGAATTTAGCGCAGAAGCCAAATACCAACATGCTAAAATATTATTTGAGCAAAATAAGCTAGAGGAATCGGAAAAAGTTGCTTTCGAGCAAATTAAGGGTTGGGGTTCTTATGAATACTGGGTTACAAAATCCTATTTATTACTTGGCGATATTTATCATAAGCAACTTGATTATTTTAACGCAGAAGCAACCTATCAAAGTATAATTGCCAATGCTACTTTTGCGGATTTGAAAAAAGAAGCACAAGAAAAATTAACACAAGTAAACGCTGATAAAGTAAAAAAATAAAATCTACACAGATGAATAAACTTGGATTCCTTTTATATATGACGGTTTTTTGTGTAACGCAAATCAGTGCACAAGTGACTTCAAAAAATGTGGCAGATACGGCAAAAGTGGTAACGATTACTTCGGCTTTTAAGCCAAGTTTAAGGCCGCAATCAAAAATCAATTTTTTGGCAGCCACTCCATTTGTTGACAATAGCAAGGTAACCATGCAGTATATGGTGCCTTCACAAAATATTAGTTTTGGTTATCAAGCAGTTGCTGTTACGCCACTTGCATATGTTGCAGATACAATAAAGGCAACCAAACAAAATCATTTTTTAAAAGTAGGACTCGGAAATTTAAATACTATTTTGGCAGAAGCTGGATTTAATATAGGAGATGGGGTTAAAAATAACACCTATATTGGCGGCGGGGTAAAAAAAATGAAAGGTCCTTTATTTGCACAAGAATTTACCGATGTCAATTTCTCCATTATTAGCGCCCATCAAATAGGGGAAGCCCATGATTTAAGTGTCAAGTTTACAACAGGATCTACCACGCGCTATGCATATGGCTTTAGACCTGCTAGCATTCCTTATACCAAAGACAATATTTTAAATAAATACAATAGTGCCGGATTAACGGTGCACTTAGCCAATAAAACAGATGCTTTTTTTGGAATTCATTATACACCTACGATTTCGTTTGATTATTTACAATCGGGTGTAGATGAAAGAGAATTTGAAACCAGTATAGCAGCGCCCGTTTCAAAAAATTTAGGTACCGATTTTAAAATTTCAGTACAACCAACTGCTAGTTTTTCTAATACCGTTTTACCAACCATTCCAAGTAACCTAACCATTGTCAATAATTTATTTTCGATGCCAAGTACATTTAGTTGGATAACCAATAAGTTCCAGGTACATTTAGGCGCGGCGCCTACTATCAACAATGGAACTTATGCGGTTTTACCACAAGTAACTGGTGTAGCCATACTTCCAAATAATGGATTACGAATAGAACTGGGTTGGGCAGGTCATTTTGAAAAAAATAATTTACGTTCATTGGCTGCTTTTAATCCTTGGGTTCGCATACCTAATGATTTTGCAAACACCAAAATTACAGAGCAGTTTTTAGGCGTTAAACTTCCAGTAGGGGATCATTTTACCTATGGTGCAACCCTTTCATTAGTAGCATATGAAAATCAAGCGCTATTTACCAATGCATTTACGGATGGAAGATTGTTTAAAGTGTTTTTTGAACCAACTATGCGTGCAGTACAATTAAAGGCAAATGTTAGTTATACTTTACAGGATAAATTAAATGTATTAGGAGGAATCACCTATAAAAAGTTTTCTGGCTTAACGGTTCAAAATGAAGCATGGGGATTACTACCACTTGAATTAAATGGATCTTTACATTGGAAATTTTCTAATAAACTTTCATTTACATCCACGCTTTATGCATGGGATGGGGCACAAGCCATGGATGCACAAATGGCCACCAAAAAACTCCCCGCCGCTGCCGACTTTTCGTTGGGTGCAACCTTTTCGGTTGTAAAATCTGCTAAATTTTGGTTACAGTTAAACAATATACTTGATAATAGGTACCAGCGTTGGAACCAATATGAAGTTTTTGGCCGAAATGTTGTGGCGGGATTTGTATATTCGTTCTCTGGAAAATAGTAGGCGCATGTTAGACCATATATACCCTTATTTACTGGTTCATAAAAAGCTGCAATTGGCTGGCATTGGCACACTCGAAATGGTGCCCGTTTCGGCTGCAATTGATCCAGGTGGGTTACATATTTCAGCGCCTTACGAGAAAATCAATTTTACACCTGCTCAAGAGGCTACCAGTTCATCATTTATTGCTTGGGTTGCAGCAATCGATCATATTGATATGGAAACGGCTTCTTCAACCACGCATGCAGCTATAGAAGAATTGGCCGCGAGCATACAATTAAAACAGTCGGTACTTATTGCTGGTGTTGGTAATTTTTGCAAAGAGGGCCTTGGTATTTCATTTACAGCGCATGAGCCTTTGTATACCGTTCAGGAAGCGCTTCCGCTACCAACTGGTTTACAGTGGTCATTTAAAAAAGGTTTATTGTATAAAGCACAGCCATTATCTGTTATGGATTCTTATTGGTGGGTTGCTGCCATTCTACTTTTTGCCGCTGGGGCAGCTGCCATCTTCAATTATTATTTGAATATTAACGATCAATTTTAATTCGCCTTTTAATGGCATCAACGATTCATTACCAAGCTTGTCCTATTTGTGCATCTGAATTAATTGGCAAAATCTATGTTGCCAAAGACTATACCGTTTCTGGTGAATTATTTGAAGTATGGCGCTGTTCAACATGTAGTGGAGGATTTACCCAAAACGTTCCGGATGCGGCCACCATTGGGCCTTATTACGCTGCAGAATCATATGTTTCACACACAGACAGTAGTAAAGGGTTTATTAATTCGGTGTATCATAAAGTAAGAAGCTATGCGCTGCTAACAAAGAAAAATTTAGTTACTAAACTCGTTGGTAAAAACACGGGTGCATTACTTGATATTGGCGCAGGAACCGGTGCTTTTGTAAATACGATGCAATCTGGTGGGTGGCTGGTAACAGGCCTTGAGCCTGATGCTACGGCGGCAAAACAGGCCCTACTTAAATATAATATTCAGTTACAAACAGCAGATACAATTTATAAATTAGGATCCCATCAATTTGACGCCATTACCATGTGGCATGTGTTAGAGCATGTGCACGATTTGCATGGTTATTTTAAGCGTTTTTCGGAGATGTTACAAACAAATGGCGTACTTGTAATTGCCGTTCCTAATTATACCAGCACCGATGCTACCATATATGGAAAAAATTGGGCGGCACTAGATACGCCTAGGCATTTGTATCATTTTTCTCCGGCAAGCATGGAATTACTTGCAAACAAGCATGGGTTTAAGCTAGTGACCAAAAAAGCCATGTGGTTTGATGCTTTTTATGTAGCCATGTTAACTGAGCAGCACAATGGTGGATCCTTTGTAAAAGCAATACTAGTGGGGCTTTGGTCCAATCTAACAGCACTATTGGACGTCAATAAATGTAGTTCGGTGATTTATGCTTTTAAGAAGAAGTAATGGGTTTTGGAACCTATTGTTACGTTCTATTGTAAAGTTACTTTAAAAATAGCTGGCCAATTTTTACCAGTAATATAGGCGGCCTTTGTAACACTATCATACGCAATCCCATTTAATACATTTGTTTCTGTGGTAATGGGTTGGTTTGTTTTTTGCAAAATATTTGAAAAGTCAAATTGCTTTTCTACTTGTCCTGATGCAGGGTTGATGGCTATTATTTTATTTTCGCCCCATACATTGGCGTAAATTTTACCATCTATCATTTCTAGCTCATTGAGTGAGGCGATATAACCATTGTTATCATATACGCCCAAGGTTTTTTCGATGGCTAGGGTAGCTGGGTTTACAAAATATAAATTACTACTTCCCGTACTAATAATAAGCTGGTTATTGTAATGGGTAATACCCCAGCCTTCATAATTCCAATTTAATTCTTTTTCTTTTTTAAAGGTATTTACATCATACACCAATACTTTGTGGTTTTGCCAGGTAAGTTGGTAGATTTTGTTGTTGTAAATGGTAATGCCTTCACCAAATAAAGTATCCGCAATGGATAGGGTTTGTAATGCTTTTCCGGTGGAAAGCTCTGTTTTAAAAAGCTTGCTTTGGCTTGTAAGGCCGGTTCCTTCGTAAAGGGTATTGTTGTGCCAAATAAGACCTTGGGTAAAAGAACTGGTATTGTGCGGATAAATTTCTACAATATTATACGTGCCATTTATAGGCGATTGTATCGCTACGGCCGGTGACGTTTCACTTGCATCCACATCTTGATTGGGTTGACATCCAAAAAGGGTAGTAGCGGCAAGTAAAAAGTATACAAGATTTATTTTCATGTCAGCCAAGGTTTTATTAAACATTAAATCTGAAATGCATAATATCGCCATCCTTAACAAGGTATTCCTTTCCTTCAATTCTTAATTTACCATTGTCTCTGCAAGCAGCTTCACTGCCTAATTGCACATAGTCATCGTAGGCAATCACTTCGGCTTTGATAAAACCTTTTTCAAAATCGGTGTGGATCACGCTGGCAGCCTGTGGTGCTTTCCAACCTTTTAAAATGGTCCAGGCTCTTACTTCTTGAACACCGGCTGTAAAATAAGTATCTAGGTTTAATAATTTATACGCAGATCGAATTAAACGGTTAAGTGCTGGCTCTGTCATCTTATATTCTTCCATGAACATTTGCTTATCATCAGCTGATTCTAATTCTGCAATTTGAGCTTCAATGTTATTGCACATCACAATGACCTGTGCACCTTCCGAAGCAACAGCAGCGGTAAGCATTTCAGAATATTTATTGCCCGTATGCATGCTAGCCTCATCTACGTTGGCAACGTATAAAACAGGTTTATCTGTAAGTAAAAATAAATCGGCAACGGCTACTTTTTCTTCTTTAGATAAACCCAACGAAAAAATGCTTTTACCTGTTTCTAAATGATTTTTACAACGCGTTAAAATTTCAAACTCTGCTTTAGCCTTTGTGTCGGAGCCTACACGCGCCATTTTTTCTACGCGTTGCATTTTCTTTTCTACACTTTCTAAATCCTTTAATTGTAGTTCGGTATCAATAATTTCTTTATCACTTACTGGGTTGATAGCGCCTTCTTCTCTTAAAACGTTTTCATCTTCAAAACAACGAATCACATGAATGATAGCGTCTACTTCTCTAATATTACCTAAAAATTTATTACCAAGTCCTTCTCCTTTGCTGGCTCCTTTTACAAGGCCGGCGATATCAACAATTTCCATTTGAGTTGGAACAATGCGGTCTGGAATTACAAGTTCTGCCAACTTGTTTAAACGCTCATCCGGAACGTCTACAAGGCCAACATTGGGCTCGATGGTACAGAAACGGTAATTGCTAGCCTGGGCTTTAGCACTAATGCTTACTGCATTAAATAATGTTGATTTTCCTACGTTGGGTAACCCTACGATGCCTGCCTTTAAAGCCATAATTAAAACCTTTTTAAGTAAGGTGCAAATATAGCTCCAATATTTTTTATATTCACCTCATAAATTAACCTCGATGGCACTAAATATTGTATGGATCGCCTTTTTTATTGTGGCTTTTGTGATTGCCCTTTATAAGTTCTTGTTTTTACACGACACCGAAGTGTTTAAAACCCTTGTAGATGGTATGTTTGATAGTGCTAAGGGCTCAGTAATTGATGTAGCTTTCCCATTAGCGGGTACTATGGTTTTCTTTTTAGGACTCATGAATATCGCAGAGCGTGCGGGTGCCATTAACTGGATTGCTAGGCTCTTAAATCCATTTATGAAAAGGTTGTTTCCTGAAGTACCTGAAAAGCACCCTGCCATGGGACAAATGGTGATGAATTTTAGTGCCAATATGCTAGGGCTTGACAATGCGGCAACGCCTTTTGGATTAAAGGCCATGGAAAGTTTACAGTCTATTAACCCCGATAAAGAAAAAGCCACTAATGCACAAATCATGTTTTTAGTGCTACATACGAGTGGTCTTACTTTAATTCCACTCACGATCATTTCTTACCGTTTAGCAGCAGGCTCTACAGAGGCTGCCAGTGTGTTTATACCCTGTGTACTAGCCACGATATGTACGACACTTGCTTCTATATTTATAGTGGGGATCAAGCAAAAATTAAAGTGGGACAAAGTACTTTTAACCTGGTTGTTGGGACTTGTAGCGCTTGTAGCTGGCATGTTATTTTTTGTACAGCAAATGGGAGCGGAGCAAAAAGAAATATTTAGCCGCGTAACCGGTAATATGATTTTACTATTACTAGTAGTGCTCATTATAATTGGCGGCATGCTTAAAAAAATAAATGTTTTTGACGCCTTTATTGACGGTGCTAAAGGAGGCTTTGATGTGATTTTAAAAATCATTCCTTACCTCGTGGGTATGCTTGTAGCTATTCGCGTATTTAGGGATAGTGGCGCGCTTGGTTATATGGTAGACGGCCTTAGCTGGGTTATTGGATTAACCGGTGTTGATACTGCGTTTACGCCTGCATTACCAGTTGCTATTATGAAACCATTTAGTGGAAGTGGTGCAAGAGGGCTCATGCTAGATGTGATGAAATCAAATGGCCCCGATTCTTTTGTAGGAAAATTAGCGTCTACGTTTCAGGGATCTGCAGATACTACTTTTTATATTATTGCCCTTTATTTTGGAAGCGTGGGTATCAAAAAAGTACGATATGCAATATGGGCAGGTGTGTTAGCGGATTTAATTGGTGTAGTGGCTGCAATACTTATTGGCTATGTATTTTTTATGTAGTTTTTTCGCCAGCCATTTCCATCACAATTTTCCATTCGGCGGGTTTTACCGTTTGAACCGATAGTCTGCCAAGTCTTACAAGGTCCATATCTTGTAGTTTAGCATGTGCCTTAATATCTGCAAGCTTTACGGTTTTTTTAAGCTTTTTAAAGGGCTTAAAATCAACAACAAGCCATGCTGGATCGGGGGTGGTAGGGTCTTGGTATGATTCCTTGACAACTTTAGCAATACCAACAATTTCCATGCCTTCATTGGAGTGGTACCAAAAAGCGAGATCGCCTTTTTTCATGGATCTTAAATTATTCCGGGCGCCATAATTTCTAACGCCATCCCAAAATGTTTGTTTATCCTTTTCAAACTGATCCCAACTGTATTTGAAAGGTTCCGATTTGATAAGCCAATAATTCATTTTGAAAACTATTTAAGTCGTAAAATACAATGATAAATATTATGCTTCGCTTGCAAGTACGTCTGCTAAATGCAGCACTTTTAAACCCGAGTGTTTATGCGTTAAGCAACCATCTATATGCATCAGACAACTCATGTCGGTGCTAATTATATATTCGGCGCCTGTAGCAGCAGCGTTTGTTGTTTTTTGATCACCCATCGCAATACTAATCGGTTCAAATTTCACAGCAAAGCTGCCTCCAAATCCACAACAGGTTTCTACATCGTTCATTTCAACGAGTTCAAGGCCTTTAACTTTACTGAGTAGCTTACGTGGCTCTGTTTTGGTTTTGCACTCTCTTAGAGCTGCGCAACTATCATGGTAGGTAACTTTACCATTAAACGTAGCGCCAACGTCTTCAATTTTTAAAATATTGATTAAAAAATCGGAGAGTTCGTAGATACGAGCCGAGGTTTTTTTAGCAATGTTTATTTGGGCCGAGTTTTCGTAGAGTTTACCATAGTAATTTCTAACAAAACCGGTACAGCTTGCACTAGGGGCTACGATGTAGTCGGTACCATTAAAATCGTCTAAGAATTTGTCACAAACACTTTTTGATTCTGACCAAAAACCCGCATTAAACGCAGGCTGGCCACAACAGGTTTGGTTGGCATTGTATTTGACCGTACAGCCTACTTTTTCCAACACTTTTACCATGTTAAACGCTACTTGAGGGTAGAGCTGATCAATAAAGCAAGGAATAAATAACTGTACGTTCATTTATTTATTTTTCACTACCTAAACGGTAAATGTATTTGTCTGCTAAAAAGCCTTTATCGGTGGCAGGATATTTTTCCTTAATTTCTTTGTAAAGGGCTAAAGCTTCTGCATTTTTTCCAGTGGTTTCTGAAAGTAGGGCAGCTCTAAATAAATATTCAGAAGCGTTGCTTTCGTCTTCAGAAAAACTAGCCGCTGCTTTTTTATAATAATCAATGGCTTCGTCTTTTTTATTTAACTCAGCGCTTGCATCACCTAAAGCACCAATGGCTAACATTTGAATTTGCTTTGCGTCTGTAGAAAAATCTTTTAGGTATTTGATGGCGTTATTAAAATCACCCAATTTTAAGTAGCTAACACCAGCATAATAGCCAGCAATATTTGCAGCCTTGGTACCACTGTAGTTGTTCATGATGTATAACACACCTTTATTAACACCATCGCCATTTAATACAAGGTTAGAAGAATCTAAAGCAAAGTATTCTTGTGCTTTAAACATCGCTTCAGAAGCTTTTTCTTCTTTAGGCTTAACAATGTATTCTTGGTATCCGAACCAACCGCCCACTACTACTAAAATAACAGCAACTGCAGTAGCAATTTTTTTACCACTTGTATTCCAAAATGCGGCAGCACTTTCTAGGCCTTCGTTGGTTGTGTGTTTTACTTCGTTTTCTGACATGGTATTTATTTTCTTGTAATTTTGTAAATGTGGTTAGTCTACAATAAACGGATAGTTTTCGTCTAGGTAAACATCTTTTAAAACTTCGCTATCATCTGGCCAAGGGCTTTCCTCAGCAAATTTTACGCTCTGCTCTACAATCGCATCAATTTTTTGATCGATGGCTTGTAAGTCAGATTCGGTGGCATATCCATTTTCTAAAATGGTTTCACGCACTTTAGTAATAGGGTCTTGGTTCTTATATTCTTCAACCTCTTCTTTGGTTCTATATTTTTGAGGATCGGATACAGAGTGTCCTTTGTATCTGTAGGTTTTCATTTCTAGTAATGTTGGACCCTCTCCATCTCTACCTCTTTTTACAGCTCTTGCTACACCTTCGTGCACAAGTTCAGGAATCATACCATCAATAACATCGGCAGGCATGTCGTATGCATCTGCTAATTTGTAAATATCTGTAACATTACTAGTACGCTCAATTGAAGTACCCATGGCGTAATTATTGTTTTCACAAATAAATACCACTGGTAATTTCCAAAGCATCGCTAGGTTAAAAGTTTCGTGTAAGATACCCTGACGTGCAGCACCATCACCAAAATAGCAAAGCACCACATTGTCTGTGCCTTTGTATTTTTCAGCGAAAGCTAAACCACCCGCTGTACCAATTTGAGCGCCCACAATACCGTGTCCACCAAAAAATCGGTGCTCGAGGCTAAAAAAGTGCATACTTCCACCTTTACCTTTTGCACAACCGGTTGCTTTACCATATAATTCGGCCATACAAGCATCGGCAGAAACGCCTTTGGCAAGTGCTAAACCGTGGTCACGGTAGGC
This sequence comes from Sediminibacterium ginsengisoli, assembly GCA_945860335.1. Classification (GTDB taxonomy): domain Bacteria; phylum Bacteroidota; class Bacteroidia; order Chitinophagales; family Chitinophagaceae; genus Sediminibacterium; species Sediminibacterium ginsengisoli_B. The sequence continues at coordinate 14,057 of CAMAQW010000011.1, forward strand.
AGTAATAAATGGATCGTCGTGCTGGGTAGCTGTCATACAGCCCGCGGCTATTGCTTCTTGGCCAATGTAAGCGTGGAAAAATCCACGGATCTTACCTGCCATTTTATACATTTCTTCTGATTTGAGCTCAAACTGGCGAATCAGCTGCATGAGCTCGTACCAGTAGAGGTAGGTTTCTTTTGAGAATTTAGTAGGCACTAGTCAAAATTTTGAGGTGCAAATATACGGGTTATACATTAAAAATTTAGGCTTCGTTTAGGAACGGATACTTATAATCTACAGGCGGATTAAAGGTTTCTTTGATGGTCCTTGCGCTAAGCCAGCGGTACAAATTAATGAGGCTTCCGGCCTTGTCATTGGTACCAGAGGCACGGGCACCCCCAAACGGTTGTTGACCCACTACAGCCCCTGTAGGCTTGTCGTTGATATAAAAGTTACCCGCGGCATGGCGTAATTTATTGGTAGCCAGCTCCACAGCAGCTCTATCCTGCGATATAATTGCCCCTGTTAAGGCGTATTTTGACGTGGTGTTAACCAGATCAAGGGTTTTTTCAAAGGCCTCGGCTTTGTAGGTGTAAATGGTTAAAACCGGTCCAAAGATCTCCTCGCACATGGTTACATACTTAGGATCAGACACTTCAATGACGGTAGGCTCCACAAAATAGCCGTCTTTTTTGCTGTAATTTCCACCCACGAGTATTTTGGCTTTTGTATCTTTTTTAGCCCTGTCAATATATTTTGCAATATTGTTAAATGACTTTTCATCAATAACAGCGTTTACAAAATTAGAGAAGTCTTCTACGGTTCCCATTTTCATGGATTGCACCGCTGCTACTAATTTAGTTTTAATGGCAGGGGCAAGGTTACTTGGAAGGTATGCCCTTGAAGCCGCTGAACATTTTTGTCCTTGAAACTCAAAAGCGCCTCTTGCAAGTGCGGTAACAACGGTATCAACATCTGCCGATTTATGCACCATTACAAAATCTTTACCACCTGTTTCACCAACAATGCGCGGGTATGATTTGTATTTTGGAATATTTTCACCAATCACTTTCCACATATTATTAAATACACCGGTAGAGCCTGTAAAGTGCACGCCCGCAAAATCGGGGTGTGAGAAACATACTTCACCAATGGTAGGACCATCTACATAAATTAAATTAATTACGCCATCCGGTAAGCCCGCTTCTTTTAAAATACGCATAAACATTTGCGCCGAATAAATTTGTGTGTTGGCAGGTTTCCAAACAACGGTATTGCCACACATCGCAGCAGAAGTAGGTAGGTTACCACCAATGGCTGTAAAGTTAAAAGGTGTAACAGCTAAAACGAATCCTTCTAGTGGACGCCATTCTAGGCGGTTGTGCATGCCTGGTGCCGATGCAGGTTGTTGCTTATATATTTCACTTAAAAAGTGAACATTAAAACGTAAAAAATCGATTAGTTCGCAAGCAGCGTCAATTTCTGCTTGAAAAACATTTTTACTTTGACCCAGCATGGTGGTACCATTAATATGGTAACGGTATTTGGTAGCGAGTAAATCGGCAGCTTTTAAAAATATATGTGCTCTGTTTTCCCATGACATGGCAGCCCAAGCATCTTTTGCTTTGAGCGCAGCATTTACGGCGTCTATAGCGTGTTTTTTATCACCCATATGAAAATGGCCAAGTACATGTGCGCGCTCGTGAGGCGGGTGCATGGCTACTTTTTTACCGGTCCTTACAGCTTTGCCTCCAATATACATGGGCACATCGATGACCTGTTTTTTTAGGGCAGCAAGTGTTTTTTTGAGGGCAGCACGCTCCGGGCTTCCGGGTGCGTAATTTAATACGGGTTCGTTGGCTGGTTGCGGATAATGAAATGTTCCAATTGACATAATGCTATCTTTTATAGTTGTCGACTATGAATTATTCTGGTAATAAAACAAATTTTGCTTTATTGGCTTCGTTAAAATATCTATTAGCTAATGCCTTTGTGGTAGCTACATCAATCAAATTAATACGAGCAGGAGCCTGTAAAATTTTAGTAGGATCTGAACCTCTAAAAATTGCTTGCTCTAATTTGTAACGCCAGTAGCTATTTTCTTTTACGTCATTTTCTAAACTTCGAGTTTGCTCGGCTTTTACTTTTTCAATATTAATTTGCGCCACACCATTTAATTTGGTTTGCTTGATTTCTTCTTCTACAAGTGCAATTAATTTTTCTACATTTTCTGGGGCACAGCCAAATCTAATAGTGATACTATATGATTTTTTAGGCTCTTTGTTAATGCCGCCGCTAATGCCTACACCATATACACCACCAGCGTCTTCACGAAGTGTTTCTCTTAATTTAATACCCATGGCTTTGGTTAATTGGTCTAGTTGTAATTCGTCTAATTCACCAATGCTAGATAATGTGCCGGTATAAAATAATTGTACGCTTGCTTTTGCTTCTTTTCCTTTTTTAAGGGTTTTAGAAATATTACCAGTAGGGTAGGCTGCACCATAATCTTTGTACATTTCTGATGTGCCAGATGCAGGTAATGAGGCAATATACATTTCAGTTAACTGCTTAAGGCTATCGAGGTTTACATTACCAACAAACGTAAATACAAACTGACCTCCGTTGCTAAAGCGCTCTTTAAAGATGTTAAAGCTTCTATCCAAATTAAGTTGGTCAAGCATTTCTACAGTGAGTGGCTTGCGTCTTGGGTTATAATTGCCCATTACATATGCTACGGTATCAGAAAATACAGATGCCGGGTCATTGTTTTTATTGGTAAGCTGCACTTTGTACTGCTGTAAAATAAATTGAAATATTTGAGCGTCTTTACGAGGTGCTACAAAATAACCATGTAATACTTCAAGTGCGGTAGCTAAATCTTTAGGGCTGCTGCTACCTGTAAAACCTTGCATGTATTCGGCAATAGAAGGATTGATACCAAAGTTTTTACCAGCAAACATTTTTTGCATGCTCTGAAAATCAATAGTACCCATACCGCCATATGCTGCTACGATTGCCGCGTTAGAGGCATTTACAAAATCGGCGTCTGAATATAGTGATGATCCACCCCAGCTAATACCAGAGAATTGAATTTCATCATTTTTAAATGTAGTAGGCTTGACAACCACTTTTGCACCATTTGATAAGGTCCAAACGCGTGTGCCAATGCTGTCGAAAACTTTTTCTGAAACAACTTTACCCGCTACTGGGGCTTTTGGTAATAATGGTCCAGAAGCTACTTTATCTTGGTAGGCATTTAGTTTTGCAATAGGTTTAGCAAGTATTGCTTTGATGCCAGCTTCTGTTATCAAATTTGCTTTTTCTTTTTCTGGGGCGAGCACTAAAACAGTTTTACCTGTAACGTTAAGCCACTGATTAATGAGTGCGTTTACTTCTTGTAAAGCAATACCTGGTAAGTACCGCTGGTACATTTCAAATTCCTTTTCAATACCAGGGATGGCTTCACCTTTTAAAAAGTTTCTTACATATTCTTGTAAAATTTGAACCGATTTTGTTTTGTCTTTTTCTTTAAAAGAATTTTCCATGCGAGACAAAACGTTTTTAACTGCTCTGTCAAGTTCAGATTGAACAAAGCCATACTGCTTTACTCTTTCGTTTTCTGTTAGGATGGCATTAAATGCCGCTTCCATCTCTTTAGCTGTTTTAGGAACTGCTAAAAGTGTAAAGGCATCTTTGTCTCCAATAAATTCACCGTAGCTGCTGCTTGCAAATAAAAACGGTGCTTCTGGTTTTTGAGAAAGCTCGTCTAAACGGCTACTCATCATTTGGTTAAAGAGTTCACGCACCATACCTTGTCTATATTCGCCCTCGGTGGTTGCTTCTTTAACAGCAGGAAGCATGTAAAACATTTGAAGCACATTGTATGCCTGCTCCGGATCCGTTAAAATAGAAATACGGGTATCTGTAAAAGCAGGGATGCTAAATTTAGTTCTTGGTTTAGGATTAGCCGGGTTTTTAAGTTTACCAAAATGCGCTTGAATCATTTTTTCTGTTTCAGCTACATCAATATCACCTACAACAATTACTGCTTGTAAATTAGGGCGGTACCAATCTTTGTAAAATCCGGTAAGCTCACTATATGGCGCTCCATTGATACTTTCTTTGGTACCAATTGGAAGTCTTTTTGCGTATTGAGAACCATTTAAAATGATAGGGAAGTATTTGTCTCTTAAACGGGCATCTGCACCTCTTCCTAAACGCCACTCTTCTGTTACAACGCCACGCTCTTTATCAATTTCCGAAGGATCAAAACTTACTTGGTGTGCCCAGTCTTCTAAAACCTGCATGGCTTTTTTATACACCATGGGGCTATCGGTAGGAACTTGTAGTTCGTATACCGTTTCATCAAAACTTGTGTAAGCGTTTAAATCGGCACCAAAGTTTACGCCACTTTTTTCTAGGAAGTCTACGAGTTCTTGCTTTTTAAAATTCTTGGTTCCATTAAAACACATGTGTTCTACAAAGTGCGCAAGGCCTCTTTGCTTATCTGTTTCTAAAGTTGAACCAGCGTTTACAACAAGTCTTAACTCGGCTCTGTTTTTTGGCTCAACATTTTTTCTAATGTAGTAGGTGAGTCCGTTGGCGAGTTTGCCAATTTTAACTTTTGAATCAACAGGTAGTTTTGCATCTGTTGGTTTTTGTGCGGTACCAATAAAAAAAGTACCCAATAAAACGATGACGAGTAAATGTTTGATGCTTTGTTTCATAATTTTTATATTTTATCCTGCATGATGTAGCCCTAATGAAAACCCTAATTTTTCAATTAAGCTTTTTGGGAGTGCAGGAATTTTTTTTCTTTCAATTAAATAAGTAGAGAGACCCGAAAGGTCTCTGTAAATAAAATGTTTGTTAAGGGCGCCTTCCAAATAACCAGCCCCTGATGTGTTGCCCGTACCTACGCGCATACCAATCATGCGGCGAACCATAATTAAATGTTTGTGACGCCAATTACTCATGAGGTGATCGATCTCGATTAGGGCGTCTAACACCTGGTAAGAAGTTTGAAAAATAGGGTAGTCCCTGTAGAGCATTATAAAGAGTGCCGCCTGCATCGCTTTTGGCGAAAAAGAGCCTCTTAAATTGGCTAAAGTTTCGGGCGTGGAATCGGCGGGAATTTTCTCAAAAAAAACGTAATCAAAATCGTTAATTTTTGACGCTTCGCGGGGCGTTAATCCAGCCAAATAAATGCTGCGGTATTCGTCCCAAAATTTGGTACCAAATTCGTCATTAAAAAACGGCATTCTTTCGAGCCATTCGTTGATGCGCGTTAATAAATTTTTATCGGCTTCGGCGTTAGAAATTTGATCGTAATCTGGTTTTTCAAATCCGCCTTCGTTGGTTCTTTTGTAATATTCTTTTTGGTGTCTATTGTCAATTTCTAAACCAAGTTTTGCTTCAATCATTCTGAACTGTTTAGACTGAAATCCTGATGAAGGGGTAAGCAAATTTCTGAACGCTAAAAAGTCGAGCGGCGTCAT
>CAMAQW010000012.1 GCA_945860335.1 Sediminibacterium ginsengisoli
TGTTTGGTAAACGTAATTTCTTTACTGCTATCAAGTCCATTGGTATTAGATGGAAATAAAACACCCAGTCCGGTTCTATCATTTACGCGTGGACTGTAGCGTCCAGTCATGATAGCCGCACGTGTTGGTGTGCAGGTTCCATGTGGGGCATAAAAATTAGTTAAGCGGGTTCCCTCTTTTGCAAGCGCATCTATATGCGGTGTTTTATAATAACGAGATCCATAACTCGAAAAATCATCGTAGCCAATATCATCAATAATGATATGAATGATATTGGGTCTAACACCAATGCTTGTTTGCGATATTGATTGCACGTTCGTTTGCGCGTTTACGTGCAATTGCAACAAACACATTGCGCAACACAACAACCAAAAAATAATTTTATGTAAAAAGTTACGCTTCAATATTCAATTATTTTTTTGAGGGTAGTTTTCCATCTAAAAATTCCCAATCAGCAATATGCGGATGTCTATGATTTGCTTTTAATACCAATTCCATTTGCTGCACAAGTTCCGGATGCGCTAATGCAACATTGGTGGTTTCACCAGGGTCTGTTTTTACATTATAAATTTCCCAGGGCGCTTGTTTGTTTTTTTTAAGATCTGATTTTATCCCTTTCCAATCTCCCACCATCACCGCTACTTGACCTGTTTTTTCGGGATACTCAAAGTACATAAACGGCCTACTGGATTGTGTTTGCGGGCTTCCTAATAAAGTAGGTAATATTGAAATGCCATCTGTTGTTGGTAGTTTTTGTCGTGTTAGTTGCGCCAGCGTTGCCATCATATCATACTGCACTGACGGAAAATCAGAAACTGTTCCTGCTTTTATTTTTGACGGCCAACGTGCTAAAAATGGAACGCGAATACCACCTTCATACAAATCCATTTTACGTCCCCTAAAACCTGCAACGCTATTAAAGAAATTTGTTTGCACACCTCCCACATCAAAAGTGGCGCCATTATCACTCGAAAATAATACCAGCGTATTTTCATCCAATTTTAATTCTTTTAATAATTTAAATATTTCACCCACCTGTGTGTCTATGTACGAAATCATAGCAGCGTAGGTAGCGAGTGGATATTTATTGGGCGCATAGCCTCCTTTATAACCTAAATAGGGCTCTTCTGGAAACTGTCCGAGGTATTTAGCAACCTCCTCATTGGGTGCCTGCAATGAAACGTGCGGACCCGTGTAGGGTAGGTATAAAAAAAATGGTTTGTCTTTATTTTTATTAATAAATGCTGCTGTTTTTTGAGCCATTTTTGTAATGGCATAATCGGTTCCAATAAATTTTTCAAACGCAGAATCTGCCGTAGTGCCTGCTGGTAATTTTTGGTGTACATAAATAGATGGGTTACGCAAACTATCCCATTTTCCATTTTCCCATAAATGTGTTGGATAAAAATTATGCGCCTGCTTTTGACAGTAATAACCATAAAAATAATCAAAGCCCTGCTCGTTAGGATTACCCGTATTATCATGCATACCTAGCCCCCACTTACCAATGGCTCCTGTTGTGTAACCCGCGTCCTGCATAAGTTTGGCAATAGTAAACGTATTTTCTGGTAACGGCATTTGGCCACCTTCTGTGCTGTCTTCAAAACCACCTAATTCGTAATTGCCCCTGATGTATGAATGACCCGTATGCTTACCGGTCATCAAGCATGCGCGGGCTGGCGCACACACCGGTGCCGATGAATAATGCCTTGTAAAACGCATGCCCTCGGCGGCCATTTTATCTAGGTTGGGTGTTTTTATTTTTTGCTGACCATAGGAACCAAGTTCACCATAACCCATATCGTCGAGGTAAATATAAATAACATTGGGAAGGCTTTGCTTGGCTGGTTTTTGCGCAATTAATGACGCACAACAAAAAGTCCATACAACAAATAATAGATACAAACGGCGATTCATAAAAGCAGGGTCTTATCCTTAAAAGTAGCTTAATTCAATCAAATATTTTTCAAATAAAAAAGTATCCTATCAAATAAATTATTACCTTAAAAAAAATAATTGCTATGCTAGAAAATAAAAAACCAAACAGAAGAGATTTTATGAAAACTTCTGTCAAGGGTGCTATTGGTGCAACCCTTGCTACTGTTGGCTTTCCAACAATTGTGCCTGCTGCCGTTTTTGGACCAAATGCGCCTAGCAATAGAATTAATATTGGTGCCATTGGTCTTGGGCGTATTTCTAGAGAACACGACATGTTTGAAACCCTCAAATACAACCATGCAAATATTATGGCGGTATGTGATGTTGATAGTAAAAGATTAAAAGAAGGAAAAGAGTTTGTAAATGATTTCTATTCTAAAAAATATGGTAAGCCATATGATGGTGTAAAAATGTATTCAGCTGCACAAGAGCTCTTAAACAATAAAGATATTGATGCGGTACTTATTAGTACACCCGATCATTCACATGCCTACCTTGGTGTTTTGGCAGCTGAAGCGCGTAAAGACATATACCTGCAAAAGCCTACTGCGCTTACCATTCAGGAGGGTCGCGCATTAAGTAATGCCGTGCACAAGCAAGGTTGTATTTTACAAATTGGTAGTCAACAAAGATCAAGTACACAATTTAGATATGCTGCCGAACTCGTAAGAAATGGACGTATTGGAAAATTAAAAGAAGTACTTATTGGTTTACCCAAAGATCCTGGTGGTGATGTAGAACCAGAAATGCCCATTCCTAGTACATTAAATTACGATGCTTGGTTAGGGCCAACACCTTATGTATACTACACCGAAAAAAGGGTGCACCCACAAAACGATTATAGTAGACCGGGTTGGATGCGTGGCGAAAATTATTGCGCCGGCATGATTACCAATTGGGGCGCACACCATATCGATTGTGCGCACTGGGCCATGAACACCGAGTACACCGGACCCAAAGAAGTGTGGGGTACCGCTGTTTATCCAACATCGGGACTATGGGATGTTATGGGCGATTTTACCACCTACGGTTTATATGACAATGGCGTAAAAATGACCATTAGCACCGAGCTTCCTAATGGTATTAAATATATTGGTACCGAAGGATGGATTTTTGTAACCAGAGGGGCTTATAAAGCTAGTGCGAGTGATCCTGTTGCGGCTTCTGGGCAAAAGGCATTAACAGCTAGTAATGATAGTATTATAACATCTGTGATTGGCGAAAATGAGGTTAACCTATACAGAAGTGACGAGCACCATGGCAATTGGCTGGACTGTGTAAAGTCTAGAAAGCAGCCAATAGCGCCTGTAGAAGTTGGCCACCGGTCATGTTCTACCTGTATTGTTCATTCTATTGCCATGAAAACCAAGCGAAAACTCTACTGGAACGCTACCGATGAAACTTTTATCAATGATGATGAGGCCAATAAGCTGTTAAACCGTCCACACAGGACGCCTTACACCATAAAAGGCCTTTCATAAAGCATAAATGACTCATTATAAATCAGGTATAAAAACAATGTGTAAAAAATACAAACTCGGTAAATTTTAATGATATTTGGATAATATTTAATGATACCCATAAATAACAGTAACGTGTTAAAACAACTTTCTTTTAGACTTATCGTATTTTCTTTGTTTGTGATACTAGTAAGCGCTGCTTGCGGTAAAGGCAGTGGCGGTTCTGGCGGTGGCGGTCCTGTTACACCACCAACACCTCCAGCACCCACCGAAGACGCAATTGTTTTCACGTATGATATTGATCCAGGATCAAATATTTATGCAGCATTAGGTACTACGCAAGAAGTAAAAATTACTGTCACTTCTAAAATGCCTACAGCAGGTGTAATCACAGATATTGTTGTTAAAAAGGATTCTGATGGATCAACCGTATCAAGTTCTACCCTAGCTGCAAGTACCATGGTTCCTATTAATGGTATGATTACAAATTTAGCTACCAACGTTGTTTGCACAGCAACCATCACTGTAAAGTCTGCAACTACACCTACCAATACGTCTACAAAAACTTTTAAGATAGCAAGAAAATAATTTTCTTAATCTCTAATGCAGCGCACGCTAAATCCAGCGAGCTGATTGTTGTTTGAGATAGTATAGGTGTTTGGTGGAAAAACAACATATGCTCTAGCAAATGTTGCATCCGAATAATCGCTAGACCAGTAATGATGACCAGAGCCTCTATCAGTTAATGTACCGCCTTGATAAGCCAAATATCCTGCTGCATGTATTTTTAACACCGATGAATAATTATTAGAATAACCATTGGCGTTTTTTACAGCCGTCCACTCCGCTTCTTTTGGAACTCGCCAACCAGCCCCTAACTCAATGGTACAAGGGTCGTTAGCAGGTTGCCAATCCTGAACAGGCGTAGCAACTGTTTTAGTCCAATGACTTGGTGTTCTTGTTGTAGCAGTATGCTTTATACCATTTTTGTGGTTAAACTGCCAGTACCAACCACTTGCGTCTTCTGTATCATCTATGCCACTAGCTGCTTCGTTTGTAGCACCCAAATTAGAAGTGATCCAACATTTACTAGCACCACTAATGGAAGTTAAAACTGTTTTATATGTCACCGTTTTATTTACGGGTGCAACACCATCTGTTGTTACGTGCTTGATGGTTATGTCGTCGCCACAAACAAATGTTTTTGTTTTTTTGCCTGAATTTTCTAGCCCTTCTCCCGAACCAACTTTGCCATTTGTATTTACATAGGTAGTTGGAACAGTACTAATTTTTCCATTGATTGTTAATTGCGCATCAACAGTACCTATCCAAAAAAATACTATAAAAATAAAAATAAGTGTACGCATAAAATATCTATTAATAATAATAATCAAATTGAATTCTGTCATTGAGCGTTAGTGCGTAACTAGCATTACTAGCGGGCGTATAGGTTAGTGTTGTTCCTACGAGTGCATATGCTGTGTTACTTATTCTTACACCATTGATAAACATTTTTAATTTGCTATTTGCTGATTTTGTTTGTGTAAGTGTAAATACGGTTTGTCCAGCTGTTGCACTAAATTCATCCGCTATTTCTCTAACCAACGAAAAATCGGTTCCATTAACTGCTGCAGTTACAGCGCTAGCTCCGTTTCCTTTTACAATACCGGTAATGGTTGCAACACCTGTTCCACCATTTGCAACTGCCAACACGCCTGTTAATTTGGTAGCAGCTAGGCTTATAATTTTTGCATTTGTGATGGAACCATCGGCAATAACAGTGGTTGCAATAGCAGCGTCTACATAAGTTTTAACGGCATTTTGAGTAGGAAATAAAACATCACTTGTGCCAAGCGTTGTAGTAACAGACTTGTTAGCGATGTTTTCTTTTGCATTTAGTGCCGCCCCGGTAAGCGTACTAATAGGTTTATTTACATCAGAAGTATTGTCTACGTTGTTTAGTGCTAAATTGGTTTTAGCAGCAGCTGCAGTGCTTGCGCCGGTTCCGCCATTTGCAATAGCAACAACGCCTGTTACTTTACTCCCACTTAGGCTAATGATTTTTGCATCGGTTATAGATGCATCGGCAATAACAGTGGTTGCAATAGCAGCGTCTACATAGGTTTTAACCGCTTTTTGAGAAGGGAATAAAACATCGCTAGTGCCAAGTGCCGTGTTGATTGATTTATTTGCCGTATTTTCTTTGGTGTCTAAAGCAGACTGAGTAAGTGTGCTGATTGGTTTATTTACATCGGTAGTGTTGTCTACATTATTGAGCGCTAAATTGGTCTTTGCAGCAGCTGCAGTACTTGCGCCGGTTCCACCATTTGTAATAGCAACTGTTCCGGTTAATTTACTAGCGCTTAGGCTAATGATTTTTGCATCGGTTATAGATGCATCAGCAATAGCGGTAGCAGCTACAGCAGCATCTACATAGGTTTTAACCGCTTTTTGAGAAGGGAATAAAACATCGCTAGTTCCAAGTGCCGTGTTGATTGATTTATTTGCCGTATTTTCTTTAGTGTCTAAAGCAGACTGAGTAAGTGTGCTGATTGGTTTATTTACATCGGTAGTGTTGTCTACATTATTCAGTAATAAATTAGTTTTTGCTGCTGCTATGGTGCTTGCGCCGGTTCCGCCATTTGCAATGGCAACTGTTCCGGTTAATTTGCTAGTTGCCATGCTTACAATTTTGGCGTTTGTAATGGAACCATCTGCAATGGTCGCTCCAGCTACAGCGGCATCTACATAAGATTTATTTGCCGCATCCGTTGCTGATGCTGGTTGATCGGTGATCGTTATTTTTTTTGTAGCAGCAACCGTTAAATCGCCCACTAGTGTTCCGCCATCTAATCTTAAATAACGCGCATCAGTAGAAGCCTGATTGGCTGTAATTTCTCTCCAGACGGCGCCGTCATAAATAAATGTTCTACCATTATTTGAAGGTGTTGGATCTGAAGAAACAATATAAATATTACTATTTGCAGGTGTAGGAACTGTTGGAGAAAAATTTCCGCCATTATATATACCTGTGTAGGTTAAACTTAGTGTGAGTACTAGATCACCATTGGCATCTGGAGACACACCATTTACTTTTTTGATGGCACCAGTAACATCGTTTACAGGAATTGTTGCTGATGTTGTAAACTCAGATACACCTGCTTTTACATATCCACTAGTAAGTGTAGCCGATCCCGTTCCTCCTTTTGCAACAGGAACTACACCCGTTAATTTACTTGCGCTTACACTAATGATTTTGGCATCGGTTATAGATGCATCTGCAATAGCGGTGGTTGCAATAGCAGCATCTACATAAGTTTTAACAGCGTTTTGCGTAGGGAATAAAACATCACTTGTGCCAAGTGTGGTGGTAACTGATTTATTAGCGGTGTTTTCTTTTAAGTCAAGTGCAGCTTGGGTAAGCGTACTTATGGGTTTATTTACATCAGAAGTATTATCTACATTGTTAAGTGCAAAATTAGTTTTAGCGGCTGCTACGGTATTTGCACCAGTTCCACCATTTGCAATAGCAACTGTTCCGGTTAATTTGCTAGCGCTTAGGCTAATGATTTTGGCATCGGTAATAGATGCATCAGTAATAGCGGTGGTTGCAATAGCAGCATCTACATATGTTTTAACGGCGTTTTGGGTAGGGAATAAAACATCACTGGTACCAAGCGTAATTGTAATTGATTTGTTAGCAGCATTTTCTTTTGCATTAAGCGCTGTTTGTGTAAGCGTACTGATAGGTTTATTTACATCCGAAGTGTTGTCTACATTATTGAGTGCTAAATTGGTTTTTGCAGCAGCCACAGTACTTGCGCCTGTGCCTCCATTTGCAATGGCAACTGTTCCGGTTAATTTGCTGGCGCTTAGGCTAATGATTTTGGCATCGGTAATAGATGCATCTGCAATAGCGGTGGTAGCAATAGCAGCATCTACATATGTTTTGACGGCGTTTTGCGTAGGGAATAAAACATCACTGGTACCAAGTGTGGTTGTAAGTGATTTATTAGCAGTGTTTTCTTTTAAGTCAAGTGCAGCCTGTGTTAGTGTGCTGATTGGTTTATTTACATCAGAAGTGTTGTCTACATTATTAAGTGCTAAATTGGTTTTAGCGGCTGCTACGGTATTTGCACCGGTTCCGCCATTTGCAATGGCAACTGTTCCGGTTAATTTGCTGGCGCTTAGGCTAATTATTTTTGAATCGGTAATAGAACCGTCTGTAATTGAAACACCCGCTACCGCCGCGTCTACATATGTTTTGACGGCGTTTTGCGTAGGGAATAAAACATCACTAGTACCAAGTGTGGTAATAACTGATTTATTTGCAGTGTTTTCTTTTAAGTCAAGTGCAGCCTGTGTAAGTAAACTAATAGGTTTATTTACATCAGAAGTGTTGTCTACATTGTTTAGTGCTAAATTAGTTTTAGCTGCTGCAATTGTAATAGCTCCAGTACCACCATTGGCAACAGCCACAACACCTGTTATTTTGCTCGCGCTTACACTAATTATTTTTGAATCTGTAATAGATCCGTCTGTAACGGTAACCCCCGCAACCGCCGCATCTACATATGTTTTAACAGCGTTTTGCGTAGGGAATAATACATCACTAGTACCAAGTGTGGTTGTAACTGATTTATTAGCAGCGTTTTCTTTTAAGTCAAGTGCAGCCTGTGTAAGTAAACTAATAGGTTTATTTACATCAGAAGTATTGTCTACATTATTTAGTGCTAAATTAGTTTTTGCAGCAGCCACAGTGCTTGCGCCAGTTCCGCCATTTGCAATGGCAACTGTTCCTGTTATTTTGCTCGCGCTTACACTAATTATTTTTGAATCTGTAATAGATCCGTCTGTAACGGTAACCCCCGCAACCGCAGCATCTACATAGGTTTTAACGGCGTTTTGTGTAGGGAATAAAACATCACTGGTACCAAGTGTAGTTGTAATTGATTTGTTAGCAGTATTTTCTTTTGCATTAAGCGCAGCTTGGGTAAGCGTGCTAATAGGTTTATTTACATCAGAAGTATTGTCCACATTATTTAATGCTAAATTAGTTTTTGCAGCAGCCACAGTGCTTGCGCCAGTTCCGCCATTTGCAACAGCCACAACACCCGTTAATTTACTAGCGCTTACACTAATTATTTTTGAATCGGTAATAGAACCGTCTGTAATTGAAACACCCGCTACCGCCGCGTCTACATATGTTTTAACGGCGTTTTGCGTAGGGAATAATACATCACTGGTACCAAGTGTAGTAATAATTGATTTATTTGCAGTGTTTTCTTTTAAGTCAAGTGCAGCTTGGGTAAGTAAACTGATGGGTTTATTTACATCGGTAGTGTTGTCTACATTATTGAGCGCTAAATTAGTTTTTGCAGTAGCAATTGTGCTGGCGCCGGTTCCACCATTAGCAATGGCAACTGTTCCGGTTAATTTACTCCCACTTAGGCTAATGATTTTTGCATCGGTAATAGATGCATCTGCAATAGCGGTAGTAGCAATAGCAGCATCTACATAGGTTTTGACGGCGTTTTGCGTAGGAAATAAAATATCACTATTGCCAAGTGCAGTTGTAACTGATTTATTAGCAGTGTTTTCTTTTAAGTCAAAATCAGACAGACGCACAGTATTTGACAACAAAGTTGTAAGTGCCGTTTGCTTCACATACGGAAGTAGCATAGTAGCAGTATCACTAATGCTTAATTTACCATTAATGGTTGTAACTACAAGTGGATTTAGTTTTGCGAGACTTACAGCGCCATTAGCAATAGTTGGTGCCGGAAAACTACCTGTAAAATCACCAGCAGCCGGACCAACAGGTTCTGCAGCCAATGCAAATGGAACACTTTGTAACTGATTCATGCCAACAAGCGAAAAATTAGAAGCACCGTTTGGATCAATTTCTAATTTGATATATTTTTTTCCAGTAGACCAATTAATTGAAGCGATGGTTCCAATTACATTTGTACCTCCCGGAGCACCAATTACAATCGTAAACAAACCAACATAGTTGGTAGAAACGGTTTTTGTTTCTTGGTAGGTTACAATTCCATTAGAAGCGCTATCAATAATTGATAAGCGAACGGTTATTACATGTGTAGAAATAGGCTCTCCGCTTGCATTTCGGGCAATACCTTGATAATTTAATTGTTGGGGGATTTGTGCCTTGGCACTTAATACTAAAACCAACATCGCTGCAATAAAAATGTATTTTTTTATCATTTTCTCTCTTTTATAATTTTAAATGCACCAGATTTTATTTTTTCACCAGCTAAGTTTTCAAGAATAAGTTTTATATAATAAACGCCGGCGCTTAGCCTGGTTAAGTCTGTTTTTTCGATGAGTTGAAAAGCATTTTTATCAATACTAGTAGTACCTAATATTTTTCCTTCTTGGGTTACTAGCTGAAACATTAATTTACCTACGGCAAATGATTGAATGTTGATGGTAATGACACCAACTGCCGGAATTGGATATATAATGACCTCTTCGGGGAGCCAGGTAGGCCTTGTTGGCTTATATAATTTGTCGAAGGGTTGAAGTACACCACTTGTTACATTCCAAAAAGTACCTACCCTACTTGAAGGAGAGCCATTTCTACCAAAATAAGTTTCGATTAGGGTAGCTTCTCCAACGCTCCAATCAATGATATAACTGCTAGACACTATACCCGTGCCGCCGCTTGTATTTAAAATTAGTGGGCTTGCGGGAGGAATTACAACTTGAGCAAAAACCTCAAAATGTAATAAGGATATAAATAAAAAAAGTAGAATTTTTTGCATACACGAAACTTTTAGATAATGCTATGCAGCAAAACAAAAGAAGTGGAGCTAAACTATTTTTTTTATTATAGAATAAATTATTTGATATGTCGCAAGGCTATAATTACATGTAACATTGACGTATTGTCCGCAAAAATTAATGTTTTAGGGATTCAATAAAATCTGTGGGGGATTGATTTTTAAATTTAGCAAAGGCTTTATACATCGTTTGTCTCGATCCAAAGCCAGACATTTTTGCCAATGCTTCAATTGTATAATCTTCATGTTTGCCTTCTCTTAATAATTCTACTAAATAGTCTACCCTACTTTTATTGATTAAATCTGCAAAACCAAGTCCTGTATTTTTTTTAATGAAAGCAGTAACTATTATTTTATTTGAGTCTAAATCAACTGATAAATTTTCGATACTCGCTTTCTCTTTTAAATAAAAGTGCGATGCATAAAAAGCGATTTCAAAATTATCTTTAGAAATTTCTACTTTATTAATACTGCTTAAATCATCAAACTGATACCAGGCAGCATTGATACTTTGCGGCCTTTACAGTATGCCTAACAAAAGATATATGGGTAAAACATGAGTCGAATAAACGCCCTTTGTGTACACATGAATAGGCAGGGCATTTTCTACTATATATAGTACAAATCCTAATATCATAAGTGTAATCCAAAAACGCAATGGTTTAAAAAATTGATTTTTTTGCTGTTCAAAAAATGTGCTTTTTGTAATAAAACCAACAAAAAAGAGGAAATATGCTGAAAGCAACAGCATTCGAAATATTTTTATATACCAATTTGTAGTAGCCGCTATTGTATATAAGTTCAAACTTTCTGAATGATTAAAATTACTAGGGGTGTTTGATGTAAATAGACCCACTAAAACAGCGCCGATAATACCAGCTACTATTTCAACAATAAAAAGCCAAGTTGGAATTTTATAGGCATACAATATCAATGCTATGTTGAACACAAATATGGGCATCAGATCAATTAATAACCTTACAATTGATAACTCAACCTCAGTTATTGGCCCTTTAAATAAAAATAAATTAATAACACTAGCGAAAGTTAGTAATCCAATAAATTGGATTTTTAGAAATAAAGAATGCTTAAAGTTTTTTGTAACTTCTAGTATTGAAAACAGGGAGACAAGTACAAAAGAGAAATACAAGTAGGTGGCAAAACTCATAGAAGAATATACGCTTGAAAAAGGATATTACATAAAATGTAAATATCCATAAGAACGCACATCTTTGTTTAATAAAAATGTAATTAAACTTAAATTATTTGTAACAATATTATTATTACATTGATAATCAGCAAAATAAAAATATCAACTTGATCAATTTTTTAATTTACAGCTATAAAAAAAGTAAATAAATAGGAAATAACCTATACTTTTATCAACTTTTGAACCTCGCTTATTTGATTTTTAGCTATAAAATACTCGAAATATCGCTTATCGGTTTCACTTCTTACGCTTAAAACCAACTGAATATCTTGGCTGGTAGCATACTTAAAGCGCTCATTAATTCCGTTAATAACATCACTTCTTACCTTTTTTTGCATCCCCACATTCTTGTCTTTGATGCCAAGTACATAGTTAATGTCATTAATGGTAGCTGTTGCTCCTACCAAAGATTTTTCAATTAATAGATCTATAAGTGAAAGTTCGGTTTGATTAAATGATACATCTAGCTTTTTAAAGCTTGGCGTTAGTGTTTCGTTGTTTCTTTTTTGAACCTTTTTTGATGGAACACTAAAAAAATACCAAAGTGACACTATAAATAAGAATAAACCAAGCAGTAGCGGCCATATAGTAAGTAGCTCAAATCTCAATCCCCACAAAGCATTAGGTTCTTTAACAAACTTAGATTCATCAATAACAATGGTGTCTAGTGCCCCAGTAGACGGGAAATAGCTATACAAAATACCCTCTTTATAGTACTGAATACTTGAATTGTCCAGCCTATTGATACTCTGCGCAAGCGTTCGATTGGTATTAATTGAAACCGAATTATTTAAATAATCAATCCAATAAACATCTTCTCCATCCGAAATAAAATACCCCGATTGGTTATAAATTTTGGTTTTTGCGTTTTTGATAATGTTTAAATAATTGGGTTTTACTTGGCCAATCTCTATCCAATCCCATGTTTTACAATCCAAATACATGACACCATCAGTAATTTTACCAGGTGCACTCTGAAATCCTTTAAGGCCAGAATTAATAACTTGCTGGTAGGGTATATAAAGTGCATATTTAGAAACATCATACCAACTACTACCAGGAAAAATTGGGTTATACACTTCTACATTGGTAGGAAAAACGTCCCATTCACCATCTTTAAAATTAAATCCCCTGATAGTGCCATTGGTTTTCCAAAAGCCATATCCTCCATGATTGTAGATTGTTTCACCATTTGAAAAATAAAAGGCGCCTAAATTATAATTGATATTCTCGTTATCATCAATGCGTTTAAAATAGAGTAAAGTGTCTGTAGCTGCTATTTGTTGATAGATACGTCCAGCACCAGAAATTGCAATAAAAAAGTTATTTGGAGTTTTTATGGCAACCTGCTCTCTGATACCTAATACCGGATGGTTAAATTGAATAAAAGACTGAGCAGGACCACGCAATACCAGTGAAGAAATAGATGTGGCTATAATTTTACTTAAAAAGTAGCTGTTTTTGACTGTAATTATGCCTGTAGTATCCACAGGAACACCTAATGAATCTTTGGCCACATTTGTTACACCCTGAGAAAACGAATAAATAATCGCAAAAAAACTAAAGAAGCCTAATAGAAGTAATTTTTTCATAAATATTTGATTTTCAATGTATAAATAGGACATGTAACCTATTTTTTACATTTGAATTCCTTACAAATATAGGAAATTACCTATTAGCTAACCCGTTATTTCACCTAGTTTAGTGAGACAGTATCAAGGGTGCTTGATATTCGTGTCATAATACCGTCAATATGTTTATACACACCGGGGGGATGTTGTATAGATGTAGAGACGGTATTTTTTATAGAAGAGCTTAGTCTTGATTTCTTCGCTGGCGTCTATAAATAATAATGATGATGGCTAAAATGCCAAAGATGATTGGAAATGTCATACTCTAAGTTACTAATTATTATGATTTTATTCACCATAAAGCCCTTTTTCGCAGGCATAGGTTACAAGTCCGGCCATTGATTTAACACCCATTTTTTGCATCACCCTGGTGCGGTGACCTTCTACAGTGCGTTGGCTCAAATAAAGGGTACTTGCAATTTCCTTGCTTATAAAGCCTTTACAAATGAGGGTGATAATGTCTTTTTCCCTCTCTGAAAAAACCACCAAATGCTCTTTACTCCCCGATTGAAACTTTTCAATAAGGTCTTTTACCTGTTTGTTGCTTTCGGTACAAAAATAGGATCTGTTGTTAAAGACCGCCACAATTGCTTGTTCAATATCCTCCTTGTCGGCATTTTTCATAAGGTAACCGAGAGCCCCAGCATCTAACATTTCCATAATATGGGTTTCTTGTCCAAACACCGAAAGGGCAATTACTTTTGCGCCGGGGTGTCTTTTGCAAAGCTCTTTGGTAGCCATTACCCCATCCATCACTGGCATCGAAATATCCACTAAAAAAACATCGGGGGTATAGCGGGCGGCCACCGAAAGCAAATCCAATCCATTTTCGGCCTCACCCACCAGTTCTATACCATCAATGCTGGCCAATAGCATTTTTAAGCCGCGTCTAAAAATGATGTGATCATCTGCAATAAGCACTTTAATTTTTTGAGTTAGCATAGGAATGGGTTTTGGTTATATAAATTTTAACATATGCAATATGACTGCAATAAATATTGAAAGTGTAGAGAAAATCACTGAATTATAACTGCATGAAACACGTACAGTAACTTATCAACGATTGAAGGGAAGATGCGTTCTAGGGTTTATCTTGCGGCTATGCAACAGTATTTAGCAGGACTTAATGATCCGCAAAAAGAAGCGGTATTACATGTGAACGGACCACTCATGATTGTGGCAGGTGCAGGTAGTGGCAAAACAAAAGTTTTAACAACGCGCATTGCGCACCTCATGTCTGTGGGTGTAGATGCATTTAATATTTTAGCGCTCACATTTACCAATAAGGCGGCTGCCGAAATGAAAGAAAGAATTGAGCGCACGCTGGGTAATACCAATGCAAGAAATTTATACATTGGTACCTTTCATAGTGTGTTTGCGCGCATTCTGCGCGCCGAAGCGCACCGCTTAGGTTACCCCAATCATTTCACTATTTATGATACCGATGATAGCAGATCTGTTATTAAAACCGTAGTCAACGAATTAAACCTAGACGACAAACATTATAAAGCAAACATTGTAGGTAGCCGAATTTCAAGTGCTAAAAACGCACTTCTATCGCCCGCCGAATACGCAACAGATTATTACATTCAGCAAGAAGACATGCGCGCCAATAGGCCCGCCATTGCTCAAATCTATGCAGCATACGCCAACCGGTGTTTTAAAAATGGTGCTATGGATTTTGATGACCTACTTTTAAAAATGCACGAGCTCTTAAAAAACTTTCCGGAGGTATTACACAAATACCAACACAAGTTTAAATACATACTTATTGATGAGTACCAAGATACCAACCCGGTGCAATATCAAATTACCAAACTACTTGCTGCCGTGCATGAAAACATTTGCGTGGTTGGCGATGATGCACAAAGTATTTATAGTTTTAGAGGCGCTACCATCGAAAATATTTTACAGTTCAAAAAAGACTACGACGATGTTAAAGTGGTAAAGCTGGAACAAAACTATAGAAGTAGTCAAAACATTATTCATGTAGCCAACGAAGTCATCAAAAACAACGAAGGACAAATTCAAAAAAATCTGTGGACCGAAAACAAAGAAGGTGAAAAAATTTGTTTGGTGCGTACCATGACAGATAATGATGAAGGACGTTTTGTAGCAGACACCATTCAAGAACAAAGGCTTCGCAATCATTTTAACAACAATGACTTTGCTATTTTATACCGCACCAACGCGCAGAGCCGTTCGTTTGAGGAAAGCCTCAGAAGAATGGGCATTCCCTACCGCATTTATGGTGGCGTAAGTTTCTACCAACGCAAAGAGGTCAAAGATTTTATTGCGTATTTACGGGTAGTCGTTAATATTAAAGATGAAGAAGCACTTAAAAGAATTATCAACTATCCAGTTAGAGGTATTGGTAAAACTACCCTAGAAAAATGTGCCATTGCGGCAAACGAAAATAATATCACACTCTTTGAAGTAATTAGTAGAGCTGGTGAATTTGGTTTTAAAGCGGGTACCCTAGAAGCGCTTCAAAACTTTGTTACCATGATACGCTATTTTCAAACCATGCTGCAACAAAACAACGCGTACGATGTAGCGGTGCAAGTGGGCAAGCATACGAATCTAGTAAAAGAACTCTTCAACGATAAAACCACCGAAGGCCTCGCTCGTTACGAAAATATTCAGGAATTACTCAACTCAATAAAAGAGTGGATTGAATCACCAAGTAATGAAGATGGTGAACTCGGCGATAAAACACTTGGTAGTTACCTTCAACAAATTACCTTACTTACGGATGCCGATGATGATAAAGAAAATGCAGATGTTGTAAAACTTATGACCATACACGCTTCTAAAGGATTAGAATTTGAATGCGTATTTGTGGGTGGTGTAGAAGAAACACTATTTCCGAGTAGCATGTCTATGAATACCAGAGAAGAATTAGAGGAGGAACGTAGGTTATTTTACGTGGCTGTTACAAGAGCTAAACAAAGACTTTGGCTTACACATGCCAATGCGCGCTACCGTTTTGGGCAACTCGTTCAAAATGAACCAAGCCGTTTTATTGAAGAAATGCCGGAGCAATACGTTGATAAAAGTTATGCGGGTGGTGGCGCTAGAAACAATGCTGGCGCAGATTATGGATCTGGTTTTGACAGAATGCAAAATAGTTTTGGAGCAGCTCCTAAAAGAAAGCCCTCAGACAAACCAGCATATATGCCGCCACCACCGCCACCAAAAGCGGTTACTCATATACCAACTGCCAACTTTGTGCCAAGTGATACCAGTAATTTACAAGTAGGGGCAAAAGTAGAACATCAGAAATTTGGTTTTGGAATAGTAGGCGCGATGGAAGGCTCGGCGCACAACCCAATTGCCACCATTAATTTTGAAAAAAATGGTGAGAAAAAAATTATGCTCAACTATGCCAAACTACGCATTGTAGAATAATTACTAGTATCCCCAAGATTTTAAAACGGCTAAATCCTGCTTTACAGAAGTAAGCGGTGTTTGCCCTTGGTAAGATTCCTGCTCTACAATAAAATGTGTAGTACCGCCAACACTTGCGCAAACTTCAGTAATCGCTTTAGTGCCAGCAAACCCTTTTCCAAGTACACAGCTTTCATATAAAGATTCGCCAGGTTCAGTGGCTTTAATTTCATCTTTTACATGTACCGATAAAAACCTGCCAGGATTGTTTTTTACAATGGCAATAGGGTCAGCTCCGGTGCCATAAATATTACCCATATCGAGTTGTAAGAACACTTTACTAGGATCGGTGTGTTCTAATATTATTTCATAAATAGAATGTCCATTTAAATTTTTAGCAAACTCAAAATTGTGGTTGTGGTAACCAAATTTCATGCCGTATTTGCTACAAAGTTCACCACTCTTATTAAACACATCTGCAAAAGAACGCATAGCGTCATAATTCACACGCAGTTCATCATCTAACCAAGCGCTAATAACATATTGCATTCCAGCGGTAGCTGCATCCTCCACCGTATATTTCCATTCGTCTGTAAAATCTTTTTTGGCAGCATCCCAGTGCTTGATTTCAAGCGTAGAATGTCCGCTCGGCATTTGTAAACCAAATCCATCCAATATTTTTTTAAACTCGGTAGGCGCGTAACCGTAAAATTTTCGGTTGGCATAAAATGCGTGTTCTACATGCTTATATCCTATTTTGGCGAGTTGCTCTAAAGTAGCAACAGGATTGGCTTTCATGTCAGTACGAACAGAATAAAGTTGAACGCCAATAATATTTTTAGGCTTTGGTGCCGCAAATAAATTAGGTTTTACAACCATTACACCAGCAGCTGTAAATGCAGTATTTCGAATAAAATTTCTACGGCTATGCGTCATAACGTACAATTTAAGTGTTCCTTAAAGTTACTATTAATTAAGATTCTTCATCAAAATAAAGCTTATAAAATTGTTTGCCTGATTTTTCATCATACCCCTTTTCTACTAAGTCTTTACGGCCATGGATGTAAATATGAAAGTTTTTATCAAGTTTAACCACCGCTTTAAAAAATCGTTGTTGCTTTTTTACCGCCGCCACATGAATTGAAAATTCGTCTTCAATCACTACTTGCTTGGCTACTTCGTACTGGCTCTTATACTGCGTAAAACTTTCTATGAGTTCGGGGTGATGAAGCACTTCTTTACCAAAATCTTGCATATTAAAAGATTCGTGGCTAGTAAAGTATTCCATGCTGCGATGTAAGAGATCTACCTGATCTGTTTTTGTTACTTCAAACTTATCTTGGTATTCGTTGCTAATAAATAGCTTACACATGCCTAATGCCGCATCGGTGTAATGATAACTATTAGCACGGCGGGATATTTGTAAAAAGTCGTTCACCCAATACTGCGTGTCTTGTTGCTTATTGGTATTGTCTACCATACAAACCACATAGCCGTCTGCGCCGTCTTTATTGTAAATTAAGCAGCCTTTATCTAATTTATTGATGGCAATACCATCTTCTGCACTGATACCCCAGCCTTCTTGTTTTGTTTTTAATTGCAAAAAGGTTTCTTTGGTTTCACTTTTAAAAAGTCCAATGCCAGAAATAAATTCGGTGCCAAAAGGAAGGTTTGTGAATTTAGCAACATAGAGTTCGCCATCTTTCACTTTAACATGCGCAGACTTTGCATGTAAAAAGTTGGCCAACAA